>JAJDBQ010000158.1 GCA_029261255.1 Nitrospirales bacterium | reverse complement strand
GGAACGCCTTGCGTATTTTCGCAAGACGAACCAATTGTTAGAGGCGCAACGTATTGAGCAACGGACGAAGTTTGATTTGGAAATGATTCGGACGATGGGCTATTGCCATGGCATCGAAAATTATTCGCGTCATTTAAGTGGACGACAACCCGGTGAACCTCCGCCGACGTTGTTGGACTATTTTACCAAGGATTATTTGCTGATTGTGGATGAATCGCATGCCACAGTCCCGCAGTTTGGGGGGATGTATGAAGGCGACCGCTCTCGCAAGAAGACCTTGGTGGACTACGGCTTTCGTTTGCCTTCTGCGATGGATAATCGGCCATTAAAGTTTCCTGAATTCGAGCAGTTTATGAATCAAGTCGTGTATGTGTCTGCCACTCCAGGTCCGTATGAATTGAACCATGCCCAGTCGCCGCCGGTCGAACAGATTATTCGGCCAACTGGTTTGATCGATCCCGTGATGGAGGTGAAGCCTGCAAAAGGACAAGTCGAACATTTGCTCGGAGAAATTCGTCAGCGAGTGGCCAGTGGCCAGCGAGTACTGGTGACCACATTGACGAAGCGCATGGCAGAAGATCTCACGGAGTATTATTATGAGCAAGGCCTCAAGGTACGGTACCTGCATTCAGACATCAAAACGTTAGAGCGAGCTGATATTATTCGTGATTTGCGTAAGGGTGTGTTTGACGTCTTGGTAGGGATAAATTTGTTGCGGGAAGGGCTGGATCTTCCTGAAGTAAGCTTAGTGGCGATACTTGATGCTGATAAAGAAGGCTTTTTGCGGGGCTATCGAGCCCTGGTACAAACATCGGGTCGTGCTGCGCGACATCGTGATGGAACCGTCATTCTCTACGGTGATACCGTGACGAAGTCGATGGCGATGACATTAGAGGAAACAGATCGGCGACGCGCGATTCAGCTGGCGCATAATACGAAGCACGGCATTACCCCTCAATCCATCACAAAGCGAATCCACGATTTGGACGATCAATTAGTCGAAGTTGGTTATGGAAACCTCTCGGTGGCGGCGGAAACTGAAGAAGTCTATGCAACCGGAGGGGATTTAGAAAAGCGAATAGTGACCTTAGAGAAAGAGATGAAAGCTGCAGCGAAAGCTCTTGAGTTCGAGCGTGCTGCAAAACTGCGCGATGCACTTCGGATTCTTCGTCAGAAGTTGCTCCAAGTAGGCATCTGAATGACCCGGTTGAAAGTAATCTAAGGTGTCAGGAACCTTTTTTGGTCTTTCGCCGCACGAAAGGATAGGTTTAGCAGGTTAGATGTGTTTGTAGATGTAGGCGCCAAGGAACATGCCGATGATACTGAGTAAGTTGATCTTAAGGAGGAAGCCGAATGTGAATGTGAGCAAGACGAGGTTCACGCTGACTGGTGGGTCGAATCCTAAGCTCAGTGCTTCACCAAAGATGCTACGCACCGCACCCTGAGGGGATACGACCTGAAGAATCTCCCCTAAGATGCTACCCAATAGGCCGCCGATAAAAATAAAGAGCAGCAGGTATCTGCCCGTTTTCTTTAGCATGCTCTGGCTCGCCAACTATACTGGATTTGAGGAGAATTTTTTATCATCAATAATCAAAGTTATTCTATGCAGAAATTAGAAGGAAATTAGAATTTTTGTTAGGGTAAATTCCTAGATACCTTACGTCAATTTTGAAGATCCGTCAAGAAAACCCCGCGATTACCGCACCTGGAAATGTGACGGAATTCTAAGGTTTAAGAACGGTTGGTGTGGAGTCCTGTTCGATTGAAAAACGCATGGTACCCATCTTATTTATGGTGTTCACCATGTAGCCCACGTACACGTCTACTCGATAGCGACCGGGTTGCCACGTTCCCTTTGGGGCAAAAAACTTGAGATATCCACTTTCATCTTCCAATGCTAAGTCGGCAATGTCTTCATCGATCCATTGATTCGCGTCAGCATCAGGTACCGTTTCTGGAAAGAGCCGCCCAATAACTTGGAAGGGAGCTAAATGTTCGTGGACGGCAAAGACCAAGTGAACGGACTTAGCCGATGGCGGAAAGATGTTTGTGGCGTTGACGGGTACCAAAATATGTCCTCGACGGATGGTTCGATCTTCTTCGACGCTTTCCGCAAAGACCAGGCTTGCAAACAATCCTCCAGGTTTGTGATCGGAGGAGGGAAGGTTCGGTGAATCGGAGTACTCATCGTATGGAGTTGCTGCTGTAGTGGAACTGGAATCTTCAAAAAAATCAGGGGGAGAATCAAATTCGGCAAAGCCATGCTGGGTTTCATGAGGCTGGAAAATACCTGCAGGATTGCTTGACTGGGGTTGCTCAGCCCCGCAGATTGTCGCCGTTGCCAGAATGAGGATGCTGGCGAAGGCCGTCAGGCGGCCAATCAAAAATGAAAACAGCTGTGTAAGGTTATTCATCGTGGTGGGGGTTCCGAAGTGGCAAGAGAAGCGAAGTGTGATTTTAGTTTTTCAGGTGAACTTGCCATGCTGTACTCTTGCTGAGAGTGCCAGGTCAAGCGCATCAAGGCAATCCCTTGCGGCCTCAAAAGAGGCTTTGTTAGAATTTTTTCGAAAATACGCATTTTTATCTATGCCAATGCTTATGCCATTTATTCATAATTTTAGAAGTAGATAGGTCAATATTTATGAGTGCACCAACTGCCAAAGATCCAGATGCCCTTCCCCAACTCGTCGGGGATTTTAAGCCTGTCGACATTTGGCAAGCTCACATCAATCGTCTCTTTTATGGGCTGTTGGGTACTCGGGTGCGTGAATTTTATCAAACATTCGCGGCGGCGGATTATCGGCTAGGGTACGCTCTCGCTGAAAATTACTGGCGACAATCTGTCTCGCGGGCACAAGCCAAAAAGGGCGAGCTGAAATCGGCCCCTCTGATTGTCATGGAGTGGGGTGCGGGGAATGGGAATTTGGCCGCCTGTTTTTTAGATCGTCTAAAGGAATTAGATACGGCGCAAGCCTTCTTTCCTCGAATCACGTATATTTGCGTGGAACAAGAATCAGCATTATTGGAGCAGGCAAAACAGAATGTAGATTTAGCGAAACACAAGGAGCGAGTGTCATTTGAATGCCGAGCGGTAGAAGACTTGTCTTCATTTGGGGACGGGACCGTCGATCGGATTATCTGCAACGAGCTGTGGAGTGAGTTGCCCACAAAATTAGTCCTACGGAAAGAGGGGGACATCAAGGAAGAGCAGCTTCGGCCAAATTTGAATGAAAAGCGGTTGGCAGATTTCCCAGAATGGGAAAAGTTTGTTGAGGCCTTTGATGCAGCTGATCTCGAAGCGTTGCCATCATTCGCGTCCTTTTTAGGAGACTTAGTATGGGAGCGTGAATATCAGTCTGTTGACGCGAAAACCTTTCCGTTCCGGCGAACAGTGACAGAGTTTCTCAAGGGTATCGATGAAGAAGTCTTGGTGCCGTATAACGTGGGCGCTTGCCTCAGTCTCAAGGAGGCGCAGCGGCTCCTTGCGCCAGGTGCGATTGGGTTTAGTAGTTTAGATGCAGGAACTGCTGATCCCCGCGTCCTTAATGATCCAGAAAAGCCATGCTA
This sequence comes from Nitrospirales bacterium, assembly GCA_029261255.1. GTDB lineage: Bacteria > Nitrospirota > Nitrospiria > Nitrospirales > UBA8639 > Nitrospira_E. The sequence goes on along the minus strand of JAJDBQ010000158.1, from coordinate 22,153 downwards.
CACCGTTCAGGGCGGCCAATTTAGCTTCATGGTGAATTTCCAGTTGCTTCAAGCGGTTGCGCTTCATTTGGGTATTCAGACAGGCATCATCGAGTCACAGAGGGATTTTGTATCTAGGAGTCTGGGTGCGCGCGTGCTAAACGTCATGGATCTGCTGGCTTCACATCCTTATCCACCTGAAGGAGAGCCGTGGGAGTTGGATGCTTTTATTCTTCGCACGCTAGAAGCTGTCAATCAGACCTACCGTTCTTCCTATCAACGTCGAATCGAATTTCCCATTGCTGAAGGGGCACCGGCGAAAGAACGCGTGGAATTAGAAGCATTGCTACGGGCGCTACCTGGTCATGGCGTGCCGGATACGATTGCCTATCTCACCGAAGCAGAAATACAAGCAGCCATGCCAGCATTGGAAAAATTGGGATATGAGAATGAAGGGATTAAAGAGATGCTCCAATTCCCTGCTCAGCCAGTCGACTACATGCATTTCTCGTTTACTGGTTCATGAGATCATGCATGAAAATTCACCGATATTGTCTTCGTCTCGTCTCCAATTTCGATGATGAATCGGAGCGAAGGATTCATGTGTTCTTATGCACATACGGCAATCTTTGACTCTGGTCGAGTACTCTCCCCTGACTCCGTCTTGGTGAAGGCAACCGGATGAGTTTTGCGCGTATTTAAAGGTAGATTTTTGTAAATAGGTTATGTATACTTCGCCGACTTTTTCTAGAGATGTGTTCTTACTAAAAAAGTGAGGTTGTAAGTGTTTGGATCGTTTGGTTGGATGGAGCTCATGCTCATCCTCATTATCGTCTTGATCATATTTGGTGCGGGGAAAATTCCCCAATTAGGAGAAGGGCTAGGCAAGGCGATAAAGGGATTTAAGAAATCTGTGGCAGAAGCGGATGCTTTTGATGTCACGCCCAACGAGGAACCTGAAGGGTTTCAAACACCACCTCCACCTCAACAAGTTGCAAGTGAGCCTCAAGTGATGCAGGCCACTCCACCTGAAGTCGTCATTCAGCAACCAGTGGAATCCACCCAACCCAAGCAGGGATAATTGGGACCTAAGCCGGACATTTTCAATGTGGCTTGGCTCAGTGAAAAAAACTAATAACCCATTCTCAGTAAATCCCCGCATCTGGTGTCGGAGTAGACACCATTAAGGACACAGAACCATGTTTGGCTTAGGAGGGATGGAAATATTGATCATCTTGGTCATTGCTTTCATGCTCTTCGGACCGAATGAATTGCCAAAGATGGGGCAGCAATTGGGCAAGGCTGTCAAGGGATTTAAAGAAACAACAGAAGATCTTCGGCAGTCAGTCGAACCAGAAATAAACATGATTACGCAAGAGTTGAAATCTGTTGAACAGGACTTTGAATCATCAATCAAAGACGCTGAAGAGCAAATCAAGGGTGTGACAGATGAAGCCACCGACTCAGGTGGTTCGCGGCCGGTCTGATTGGGGATGATAGGCCTGATGAAAATCATTTGTGTTTCATGCATTTAATTTTCTCCTTGTAATAGAGATTTTTGGGAAAAGTATCCTAATTCTTTAGTTTTTTCACCGCGCACTCAAAAAAATCAGTTGGTGTTGGTTTTTTGCAACCATCGTCTCATTCCAGCAATAATCATTAGGTATCGTTTATAGGGTCCTTTATGAAGATAACATTAAAATAACATTATATTTTAATAACTTAGATCAATTATTCGTAACTGGCACTATTTTAGCATTGGTACCCTATACGGCAAAAGCTCAAGCACCTTGAAGACGTTTGAGTCAGCCGGTAAAGGGGGAGTGTAAAAGCCTGGGTCATGAATGGCTCGGATTATTAAAAGCGGAAGCGGGCGCGAGATCCTTCACTACTACTAGAGTATTGGACTGCTCAGTAAATTTGATGGGATTCGAGTCCACCAAAGTTTTCACCAACAGGAGGAGTGCAATGAGGACTTTTTACAAAACCTTTACAGGGTTGACCGCAGCGGCCCTTCTTGTGGCTATGTCGGCAGCAACGGGGATTGCAGCAAAAACGACACCGGCTACAAACAAAAACACCAATGTCCCTGCAGTACCGCGGGCCATTCCTGATCTCGTCCCGTATCACAAATTTGATCCACCCGCCGGGGCGGTTTTTGATGCCAGCAAATTAACAATTTCTGGTGACATGCGGGTACGACCTGAATTCCGATCCAAGGGTGGATTTGGAGTGAGTGGGACTACGAATGCGGCTGGAAAATTTACCGATGTCGATAATCAATCGACGTTCTTCACCCAACAGCTCATCCGCTTGGGTTTTAATTACGACATTTCTCCGGACGTCAAATTTTTTGTTCAACCTCAGGTTTCTCACAATTGGGGAACCAGCGATAGCACGGCCATTAACCCCAATGGAACCGGATCTGATCTTTTCCTTCGGCAAGGGTTCATGCTGGTCAGAAACTTTCTTGCTCCCAATCTAACCATGAAAGCCGGTCGTCAACTCATGGTCTGGGGGAACCATCGAATGTTTGGGCATTTTGATTGGAATAATGTCGGTTTTGCCTTTGATGGAGTGACCTTTCGCTGGAATCACGCCAAGATGCCAGTGGAATTTGGTTGGTTAAGAGTGGCGGAAGGCAACTGTAACGACAGCGCGGGAGGCTGCGGAGTCGGGACTCAATCAGCCGATCAATTTGATGGTGACATCTGGTTTGCTCGGATGCCGATGAAATTCAGCGGAGTCGTGTTTGAACCTGCTTGGATCTTCGAAGATGGTGGTGCGAGTGGTTCCACGGCTGCTGGAGCAACCGGTATTGGTGGGAGTCCTCCTGGTGGACAACCCCAAAACCAAAGCCGGCACACCGTTGGTGCCAGGGTAGCTACGAAAAAAGGGATGTTTGATGTAACAGGTGAAGGCTATTGGCAGTTTGGGTCATTAGGCGCCGCCAGCGCAAACGGAGGAGCCAGAAATGAACGTATTAATGCGTTGGCTGCACATTTAGATGCTGGTGTGACGTTACCCTTGCCAATGCAACCACGCATTGGTGCAGAAGTTAACTACGCCTCGGGTGATGGTAGTTGTAACGCGGCAAATCCTGGTGGAGCTCAATGCGGAGGCACCTTTAGCCAATTGTATCCAACGAACCACATCCATTTCGGGTATATGGACAGAATGTCATGGCAGAATATGTTGACGTACGGCGGGAATTTGCAAGTGCGCCCGACGGCCAATAGTCACTTTGAAATTGGTGGGCATGTCATGCGTTTGGCTAATGAGAATGACAATTGGTATGGAGCCAACCAAGCAGTGTTTAAAGCCACTCCAGCTGGCAATAGCGAGAAATCGCTTGGTGGTGAGATCGATATAGTCTACACTCTGTTCTTCGTTGGTAACAAAGTCGGCTGGCAGATTGGCTACGGTCATTTCTTTGCTGGAGATTATTTGACCAAGAATGATGTGGGTGGTGCTGCTAATGACCAGGATTGGGGCTACACCCAACTCTGGGTCAATTTCTAATTTGCTCTGACCTTACGAAGAGCAGGAGAGTCTGTCTCCCTTACCCCTCTTTTATTAGGAGGGGTAGGGGGTAGAAATCAAGTTAAAAAAAGGGAAAATTTATCTTACCCGCCAGCTTTAGTTGCCCCTGTTGAGATTCTCAGCAGGGGCAATTTTTTTATCGGTTAATTCCAACGACTTTCAAGATATTCTCTCCTGATTTCCGTTTTTTATCCTATCATTCTTGCCGGTGGTGACCGTCTTTCATCTTTTATTCCTCGTCGGCTCAATTAACAAGCATCTCATCAGCAGCAAGTCCACAAGTTGTGAGTAGTTGGATTACGGGGCTGAATGGTTTGATCAAGTAGGTAACATTGCCTGGATGTTTGAAAAATTTGAGAATGAACGTCCCGTCGTTATTCTGCCGCGGTATGAAATAAATGAATATTTCTCTTTAACCTTAGGGCCAGAAAACGGGCGAAGGGGGGCTGTTAAGCAGCAGGTAAAAGACGGGGAAAACTTTATTGTTTTGATTGTTTTCTAGGTGGTCCTGGTTGGATTTCTGTCCGGATGCTGTGCATTCCAGGGGGTAACCCTTCCGAGAGAATAATGCCAATCATCAGTTCACCTTGAGAGGCCTTTGAGATTGACCCTAAGCGTCCACGGATTTCAGCCGTACGTTTCTCGCCGGCTTTGAGTGAACCGAGGGGGATTGGAAGCGGGGTAACTCGCTGGAAAGCTTCGACCAATATTGGGGTCCCCAGGAGTTCTACATAGGCCGACTGAATTTCTGTGTCGCTGACGTTGGTGGTCTCAATCAATAAGACGATGGATTCCCCAGCCTCAAGAACAAAATTACGATTAGCATCCACCAATTTCGTGCGAAATTGTACGGCGGGTGAATGCGTCTGAGGAACGGGAGGCTGGGTTTGTGTCGTGAAGCTTCTCAGTTGATTGGGGTTTGATTCGGCTGGTTGCCTTAAGCGAGGCATAACGCTGGCCATTTCCTTTGCGAGTGTTTCTGCAGCTTCTTCCACGGCCCCATCAATAGGGCTGGTGGAACAAGAAGAAGATTGGCTGGTTAACGCTGGAGTCCAGAGGGTGACCGTTTTGTGATAGGTCAGGGGCGTTTGGGCTAAGGATGTTCCGCCACTGTTTTCATAGATAGCAAGAAGACTGAGATCGACTATGGCGTTATAACGGTCTTCTTCACCGCCTCCAATGACCGGATCAAATCCAAATTGATTTAAGTCAAGAATGACTCGGTAGCCGTCAAGTATGGTCCCTTTGGCTTGACCTACTGGTGGTTCAGCCTGGACTCCATTAAATCGATCTTGCCCAACTTTTAGAAACGCGTTGGCAATGATTTCACCAACAGGAATGGTATAGGGTAGGCCGCAGGCATTAGCTGTTTGTGAATAATTCACCAGTTTTGGTGAAAAGGCATATGTCACTGTCATAGGGAGGCGTGGCTCTGGTTTTTCTTCGAATCCGAGGCGTGGAAGGGAGATTTTATCGCAAGCTGAGACGAACAGAAGCAATATCCCAATTAGACTGGCGGCAAAGCGGTGTTTTTCTTTCGGCCACACAACTTTACCCTACCCAATGATCCCGCGAGTTGCAAGTCAAAATGTCATCAGTAATCTTCTGAATTGAACAGGCTTTTTGATCTTTCAAATTGATCATGCATGTGGAAGTTTCCCCACCTGAGTTATGAAGTGGGTTGGTTGATGTGATCTGGTTAGTCACTGCTTGAGACGTATGGAAGTTATTGTTCCTCTTGACCAAGGAAGAAGTTAGGGTGTTCAATTTACCTTCAAGGAACATTGTATCTTCACCCAAGGAGGTGTCTCGATGTGGCGTCAAATTTCGATGGGCATTGGGTTACTTGGCTTGATATTCAGCGTTGCGTGTTCGTTTGAAAATTCTCCTAAACGTCTGCAGGCTTATCTCACTCCTGTTTCTCCTACAGGGGCTATTCCCGCAAGCGGTTCTTCACTTTCAACTGGAGAGGTCACCGGAGTGCTCGTTGTGGTGAATGACACAGAATTTGAAAAATCCGCTCCAGCCTTGCACTCAGGTACGCTTCAAAATCTCGGGGAATATCTCCAAGAAGACATTCATAAGCAACTGCCTATTCAATTGTCTACCGTTATTTATCCTGATGGATTGCAACCTAATGGATCCGCTGACCAATTTATTCAGTTGGCCAAAGAACAGGGTGTGCCCTATTTGATTCTAGCCGTCTTGTCCAGTTCGGAATGGGAAGTCCCTGATCGCCTTCCACTAGGTGGTTTCCAACAGCCAACTGGATTACGTAGCGGAGGATTAGTGGGATATCGGGCCGAAAATTATGCACGTGTAGAGTTAGCATTATTGGATGGGCAAACAGGTCGACCTGTTGTGACGACAGATGGCCAAGCCTGGGCCACCCTAGAACGGTTAGCTGTTCCGCTAGAGTCGAATGTTTATCCTGTCGTACGACGTGCGCAAACGCAGCCCCCTATTTATCCACAGTCAGAATCAGATGCCTTCGAAACGCTTCGATGGGTTTCGGGACAGGATGCAATAGCTCAAGCTGTGATGCATCTTGAAGAGCTATGGAAAACAGCCAAAGTCTCTTGAGATGAAAATTAACCTCCTCAGACTATTAGTTTGTCTTTTCCTGTTGTTAATTGTGAATGGGTGTGGAGAAAGTCCTCATCTTCGCTTAGGTTCCCTCATGGGAACACGGATTTATCAACATCAACAGACCAATCCGCCGTGGCCTCAATTGCAACAGATTGGTTTGGTTGTCCATTCTGATACGACGGGGCCTGGCGCGGCCCCGTCGATAGCCAAGTCTTTTCAAGAAACACTAAGTCGACGAACTACAGAGTTTTTAACCCAACGTTGTCGGCTTTCTTCTGTCGTAGCTATAGACTTTCCATCTTCACCGAGACAAGTGGATATCCAGCAAGAATTCATTTCCCGTGGGAGGGAGCATGGAATTTCACATATTCTTCTGGTGGTGTTGTCGAGTCGGGAAAATGCCGGTCCAGTGACATTGGGTGAAGAACGCATGATGACCCAGATGAGGGGGACCTTAATAGAGAACTACGCGTTGGCTGAGGTGACGGTCCTTCGTCTTTCGGATTATCAGGGGTTGATTTCTTTGCCAGCTGAGGCAACAGAAGAACTCGAATTGTTGGATACGCCGTTAGGGGAAGAGGCTCTTACTCGTGAAGAATCGCTGAATATTTTACGAGCACAAGCTGCTCAGCAGGCGTTGGATCGATCGTTAAATGTATTGGGTCAATGGTGTGAAGGTATTCCAGAAAAAGACTGGACATGAAAATATTCTGTCAGACTTTATCTATAGTTTTCAAATTGGAGATCTAATCCGAAATCCTCGGCCTTCAGATGGTTCATGACGGCTTGTAGTTCATCCTTGCTTTTGCTTTGTACTCGAACTTGGTCTCCTTGAATTTGTCCTTGGGCCTTGAATTTAGCTTCTTTGATGGACTTGGTGATGGCTTTGGCTTTGTCATCAGGTAGGCCGCTTTGAATCGTGATGGTTTGTCGGACCGTGCCTCCTAAGGCTTCTTCTACCTTTCCATACGTGAGCCCTTTTAGCGAGACATTCCGTTTGATGCATTTGGCTTTTAAGATGTCCAAAACGGCATTGAGTTTGTAGTCGTCATCAGACAACACGACTAATTCTTTTTCTTTTTCTTTTAGCGTGAGGTCGCTTTTGGTTCCTTTAAAGTCGTAACGCTGCCCAATTTCTTTTAACGTTTGATCAACCACATTTTTCATTTCTTGCATGTCAACTTTGGAGATGACATCGAATGAATAGTTATCAGCCATAGGGTTCCTTCCTTAATTGTTCGCTAGAGAATGATTAACAGCATGGACCAGCAGGAATATTGATGCCCTCACCCTCAAACACTTCGGTGTTGTTCAACGGGTGCTTATGCACCAGGTAACCATACCATTTTCGCACGCTGTCTACGAGAACAACAATCGCTAATAGCGCGACGAATCCAACTAACCCTGCATTCAGGCCCATCGTGAACGTTTGGGCACTGTCACCAGACATTGCCCGCTGAACAAACAAGAAAAAGAGTTCATAGCATCCCGCCAGTGTGATCACTCCAACAAAAATCATGGGACAGATGGTGACCCATAGGTACGATGTCTTTTGCATTTTTATAAGAACGGTCGTGGCGATACAAAGTGCGAGCATGCCCAATAATTGATTGGCCGCGCCAAACATCGGCCAAATAGTTGCAATACTTCCAGTCCCAATGAGATAGCCCCATGCTCCCACCACGAAAAGGCTTGAGCCCAACACCCCTGGCCACCAATTGATCTGCTTGAGAGGTGTATAGGCCCGTCCTCCAAGTTCCTGAACGAGATAGCGTGCGACTCGAGTGCCAGCATCGATCGTCGTTAAAATAAAGAGCGCTTCAAAAAGTAGCGCGAATTGATACCAATAGGCCATGAGACTCGACATGCCAGGGAGCCCAGAAAAAATTGAGGCCATCCCAACGGCAAGAGACACAGCCCCGCCTGGTCGTCCAGACACATCAACTTCAACCATGCGTGAAAGTTCTTCGATATGAGCCGTCGGAAATCCCATATTATTCAAGGTTTCTATTGAAAGATGGGTATTAATCGCAAAATAATCTCCGGGAACAAGTAGGCACGCGGCGATGAGGGCAATGACGCCCACGAAACTTTCTAAGAGCATGGCTCCGTATCCCACAATGGCTTGGGATTCTTGGCTGATGAGTTTGGGGGTGGTCCCCGAAGACACGAGTGAATGGAAGCCTGAGATTGCTCCACAGGCGATGGTAATAAAGAGAAACGGAAAGAGTGTGCCGGGAATAATGGGGCCATTTCCGCTAATAAATTCTGTTGTTCTAGGCATTTCTATTGTGGGAGCTAACACGATGACACCCATACCTAGCATGGCGATGACGCCCAATTTCATGTAGGTGGATAAATAGTCTCGAGGGACTAAGAGAATCCAAACAGGGAGGACCGATGCTAGGAAACCGTAAGACGCGAGGCACCAGGTCAGGGTGTTGCGGTCCCACATAAACCATTCCGCCCATTCCGATTGCGCAACGGTTCGACCAAGAATAATCGCAACGATCAAGAGGACCAATCCAATGAGCGTCATCTCTCCGACTTGTCCGGGCCGAAACTTTTGGAGATAGAGTCCCATGACAAAGGCGATAGGTATGGTCATGACAATGGTAAAGGTGCCCCACGCATTGTCATACAACGCATTGACGACAGCTAAGCCTAATCCAGCCAGTGCCACAACCACGATAAAGAGTACGGCGATAGCGGTGGCCAGGCCTGTGACAGGGCCAAGTTCCGCATGAGCGATTTCCGGAAGTGAGCGCCCATTACGACGCATTGATGCGACGAGGATGATGAAATCCTGGACGGCTCCTGCTAGGACCGCACCAACGACAATCCACAAAAATCCTGGGAGGAAGCCAAATTGGGATGCCAATACTGGGCCTAGTAATGGCCCGGCTCCGGCAATGGCGGCGAAATGATGGCCAAAGAGAATATATTTGTTGGCGGGATAAAAATTTGTCCCGTCTTCTAGGCGATACGCAGGTGTGCGGCGACTGTCATCCAGGTTCATGACGCGACGGGCCAAAAACCTTCCGTAAAACCGATACGCCAGGACGTAAAAACACGAGGCTGCCACGACGAGCCATAGCCCATTCACTTTTTCATCGGGGTTGATGAATCCGACCACATGGCCAAATGCGATCGCGCAGAGGATGGCTAGTCCAGCCCACCCAAATTTATGGATTATGGTCATAGGGAAAACATCCTAATCAATAGGATTGAAAGGAGTAAACCAAGGAAATAATGAAAAACTTTTTCTAGCTCATCTCGATCTTGCGTAAAGCATCTCTGGTCTCGCGTGAGAGGCACATACTATAGCGGTAGCAGGGATTCATGAAGAGATCGAATGTTATGCAAATATAAAGGGAGGCTTACCAGCCTTTTCTCGGAAGGCGTTGATGGCTTTAAGAACTGTCGGATGCTGAATCAGCTTTTGTTCCAGGCGATGTTTGCCGGGAAAATCGATAAAGAGAATGCCTAATAACATCGTGAGGAGACCCTGTCCTGGCAAAAATAACATGGCGATCCCCGCTAAGAGAAAAATGATGCCTGCCACATTTTTGACGAAGAGGCCAAATAATCGAACCATCGGATGATGATTCGCAAACCAGGGCTTATGATGGTGATTGAGGAAATAATCAGCAGGCAGTCGGATCAAGATAGCTGGGATGGCAATCAGGGTGCCCACAAAGGCGACCACAGAAAACACGATCAAGCCAATCCACATTTCCTTGGAGATCCATGATTCAGCGAACTGTATGAATTGATCAATCATGCAAGCGTGCTGCGTCGAGTAGGACGAATGAGGAAATTGAGTGGTTCGTCATGAGGAGCTGGATTGTTCTGACTTCTGTGACATCCTATAATGACCGACTCATCCATGGAATAGTGGATTGAGCTCTACACTATCAAGAATAACAGGAATAGAGGAAATTCATGGCTCAGTATTGGCTCTTGAAATCAGAACCCACAAGTTTTTCTATTCAGGATCTGGCGCAGTCTGATGGCCAAACCACGTGTTGGGAAGGTGTGCGCAATTATCAAGCGCGCAATTTCATGAAATCGATGAAAGTGGGTGATCGGGGATTTTTTTATCATAGCAACACCGATCCTCCGGCTATTATGGGCACAGTTGCGGTGGTGAAAGCCGCCTATCCTGACCCTTACGCCTTCGATAAAAAAAGCCGTTATTTCGATCCGAAAAGTACAATGGATGCCCCTCGGTGGTTCCTCGTTGATCTTCAGTTGCTCAAGACGTTTTCGAGTCCACTTTCCCTGGAGTATTTGCGAACTATAAAAGGACTTGAAAGAATGGAGCTGCTCCGAAAAGGCTCGCGTCTTTCTGTTCAGCCTGTGCGTCCTGATGAATGGAAGATTGTGCGTTCGTTAGCGACCTCGACGAAGACCACTCGAAGTTCAAAAGCCTGACGACGTTTCTTTGAGTACGGCTGTTTGTAAGGCGTTGGAATTTTTCTTCACACAGATTTTTGAGGAAAAACTTGCTTGAATGGATGAACGCCGACTTCTTGGAACACCCCGTGAATCATGTAGGGATCTTCTTTGGCGAAGGCCTGAACCTCTTCAATTGAATCTGCCTCAACGACGATTAAGCTGCCAGTTTTATCAGTCAACGGACCGGCCAAGATGACCTTGCCTTGTTCTGCCCATTCTTCAAGCCGTGCAAGGTGAGCCTCGCGATACAAAGGACGTTTGGTCTCACCATCTGGTCCATCTTTTCCTAAAATGACAAATTTCATGTGGATTACTTCGATTCTTTGCTAGTGTCAGCAGATAAGGGGAGGCTTATTTGGCGAAAGCCACGCAATCATAATGTGTTGAGAAAGCGAAGAGTCTGTTGGATGAGGTTCAGCGTGGATTAAGTTTCTGGCTGGTTTATGTGTTTGCGGCTGTTAAAACCACTGTCAATATCGTGCCACCAACAAACCTCTTCTTCTCCTGATTTCCAGCAGAGAAAGACAAGTTTGTCATTCAGCATGAAGGGAAAATCACAGAGGCCAATTTCGACATCTTTGATGACTACGCCCATTTCTTGAATAGCATGCAAGCTACCATTAATATCTTGTAACCCTTTGATATATTTGACTCCAACGATCGTTCCCCCACCGGAATCGGCTTGGGCACTCGCTTTTTTGACTTCGTCCCGTGTCTCGATAAGCACTTGTCGCCCTTGCTTGATCGACGTCCAATGTTGTTCGAGCTCGGGGACCAGCGCATTGGCTTCCGAAAGAGTAAAAATACGTTCGCTGGAAAAAGGAAAACCTGATTCTGACATTGTACGGAAGGACCTCCCACTGAGCTTTCAATTACGCTAAAGATGGTTTACCATAATAGGCAGAAGAGTGCCAACCGTCTTTTTTCGGGTTACTTAAATGTTCAATTCAGGTATGCACTTAAGTTTTTTCTTCTCGCTTCCGACAACAATGCTATTGACAAGCCATTCAGGTGTGAGATAAATAAGTATCAAGACCTGCCCAATATTGTAAACGCTATATCTGCCTAATTAACTTCCCGGAATTTTTAGTTTTAACTCAAATCGCAGATAGGACATTGCGGCTGCCTTTGACAAGTGTTGTTCCTCATTCGTTCTGAGTATTCTTCCTAAACGTAACAATAGCAGGTACATATCTATGAGCATTGTAGAGGCGTACGTCCTACCCTGATAGGGCATACGAAAAAGTCTGTCACTTGATGAGCTGTATGAATTCACAAGCCTGTATCCTTTCCACCTCTTTTCCCCAATCGCATCTACGAGGAAATCCTTCCGGTCAAAGAATGGAGTAATCTTATGCATCTTGCCGAACTGAAGCAGAAATCTATTGGAGAATTAAATGATTTAGCGCGGGGCCTCAAGATTGACGGCGCCCCAAATTTGCGGAAGCAAGAGCTGATTTTCTCCATTCTTCAAGGGCAAAGCGAAAAAAATGGAGTGATATTTGGTGAGGGTGTCTTAGAAACCTTATCCGATGGATTTGGGTTCCTGCGGGCGCCTGACTCGAATTACTTGCCGGGTCCTGATGACATTTATATTTCACCGTCACAAATTCGTCGGTTTAATTTGCGAACGGGAGATATTGTTTCCGGCCAAATTCGTCCTCCCAAGGATGGAGAGCGGTATTTTGCGCTCTTGAAAGTGGAAAAGATTAATTATGATGAGCCAGAAGTGCAGCGCGACAAAATATTATTTGATAATTTGACACCGCTATACGCTGAAGAGCGGATTAATCTGGAATTTGATCAACAAGAATATTGTACACGGGTCATGGAGTTAACGACCCCTATTGGAAAAGGCCAACGTGGACTTATTGTGGCTGCTCCACGGACAGGAAAGACCATGTTGCTACAGGCGGTAGCACGAGCCATCATTGCGAATCATCCTGAAATTGTCCTCATTGTGTTGCTGATTGATGAGCGGCCGGAAGAAGTGACTGACTGGCAAAGACAAGTCAAAGCGGCCGAGGTGATTAGCTCAACCTTTGACGAACCACCTCAACGACATGCGCAGGTTGCAGAAATTGTCATGGAAAAGGCCAAACGGTTGGTTGAGCATAAGCGGGATGTCGTCATTTTGTTGGATAGTGTGACTCGTTTGGCGCGTGCCTACAATACGATCTCACCGCCAAGTGGGAAGGTCTTGTCTGGTGGGTTAGATTCCAATGCCCTGCAACGGCCTAAACGATTCTTTGGGGCAGCTCGAAATATTGAATTTGGTGGGAGTCTGACGATTTTAGCCACGGCATTGGTTGATACTGGAAGCCGGATGGATGATGTGATTTTTGAAGAATTCAAGGGAACGGGCAACATGGAGGTGCATTTGGACAGACGGTTGGCCGATAAACGACTCTTCCCAGCCATCGATATCAGCCAATCTGGTACCAGAAAAGAAGAATTGCTGGTTGATCGTGACCGTTTGAATAAAATGTGGATACTACGTAAGGTGTTAAGCCCACTCGGGACTATGGAAGCAATGGAATTCCTGATGGATAAGATTGGCGGCACAAAAGATAATAATGAGTTCTTGCAATCCATGAATCGATAATTCACAATAGACGATCATTCATGAGTGTGATTATCGTTCTGACGAAAGACCTGGTCGGCTAGGCGAAGGAGAAAACATGCAAAAGGGAATCCATCCAACATATGAATTTGCGAACGTCAGTTGTGCCTGTGGCATGACATTTCAGACTCGGACCACGGTAGGAGATCTCAAAGTCGATATTTGTTCGAATTGCCATCCCTTCTATACAGGCACGCAAAAGATTGTCGACGCCGAGGGTCGGGTGGAACGCTTCAATAAACGATACGCCAAAAGTTCCAAGGCCAAGGCCGAAGCGAAAGTTTAATCGCGTTTTCTGCTTTCCGTTGTCCTGCCTCATGACTCAGTAATGGACAACGACCAAGTCGCGTCTTCAAACCACGCAGTGTAGCTGTTCGGAATTCCTTGGTCGTTGTTCATTTCGTTTCTTCTCATTCATTGTCCTCTTGAGCATCGTTTCACCTCGTTCAATGTTGTAGATGTCTATGGCTCATTTGACTAAAACAGAATTGCGCGATGGCGGTCTTTTCGGTCGATGGGAGGCGATTGCCAATAAATTCGACTCGCTCAACGATCAGCTGACAGACCCTGCCGTACTTTCTCAATCGACTCTTCTGGTTTCTTTGAATAAAGAGCGAGCTGAGCTCGAACCGATTGCTCATATGTTTGGAGAATATCGCCGAGTACTCGAGGAACTTTCCGAGTCCCAGATGATGGCAGAGGATCAGGAGCTTGATGCTGAAATGCGAAGGCTGGCACATGAGGAATTAGGCAGTTTGAAATCTCGACGCGACGACTTGGAGGTCCGAGTCATTGAATTACTGTGCCCAGAAGACGAAGGAAATAATAAAAATTCCTTTATCGAAATTCGTGCGGGAACCGGAGGGAGTGAAGCGGCGTTGTTTGCGGGTGATCTTTTGCGGATGTATATCAGATTTGCTGACGAGAAACGATTACGGACAGAACTCATGGAATCTCACGAAACAGGGATCGGAGGCATAAAAGAGGCTGTGCTGTTAGTCGAAGGGAAGGGAGCCTTTGGATTTTTTCGGTACGAAAGTGGCGTGCATCGTGTTCAGCGTGTGCCGACAACCGAAGCCAGCGGACGTATTCATACCTCTACCGCCACTGTCGCTGTGATGCCGGAAGTTGAAGAAGTCGATGTACACATTGATCAGAAAGACTTACGAATTGACACCTATTGCTCATCTGGAGCTGGCGGTCAGAGTGTGAACACGACATACTCCGCAGTACGGATTACCCATATTCCGACAGGAGTGGTCGTGACCTGTCAGGATGAACGGTCGCAACTCAAGAATCGTACGAAAGCGATGCGTACTCTTCGAACTCGCATTGGTGATGCTGAGCGTGAGAAGCAGGAGGCATCAATTGCAGAGCAGCGTCGGTCCCAAGTTGGTACGGGGGAACGTAGTGAAAAAATCCGCACGTATAATTTTCCACAAAATCGTGTGACGGATCATCGTATTGGGCTGACCCTCCATAAGTTAGATCGCGTCATGGAGGGCGAGCTGGATGATTTAGTTGCCGCTCTCAAAGCGCAGTAACGCCTTTCACAAACATTCCAGATCGTTGTTCTTGTCTATCTTTGGCCGATGAAATGCTGAAGGTCGTGATGTCGTTGTCTCTTTTTTCTTCTCAGTTGTATCGTGATGCCGTCGACAGACTGACCGAGGCTGGAATTGGCAATGCTCAGCAAGAAGCGTTGTGGATTATTGAGGAGGCCTCAGGCATCACTCGATTGCAGATATATGCTGAGGCGAGAGATGTTGTCGATCTAGAAACGTATCAACGGGTCGTTTCCCTGATTGAGCGTAGAGCCTTACATGAGCCGTTGCAATATGTGTTAGGTAGCCAGGAGTTTTGTGGCGTCGATATCGCCGTCAAGCCAGGAGTGCTCATTCCTAGGCCCGAGTCAGAGCTACTTGTTGAAGAAGCTACTCTGCTGCTGCAGTCGTATACTCAACCCGTGATAATCGATGTGGGCACAGGTTCTGGATGTTTGGCGATTAGTCTCGCACGGGCGCTTAAGCACGCTGTCGTCATCGCCTCTGATCTGTCCTTCTCTGCGTTGCAGGTGGCAAAATTCAACGCCGGGAAATATGACAAGAATACACAGATTTTATGGTTGACTGGAGATCTCTTGGCCCCCTTGTCATCCAGCAGTTTAGCAGGTAAAGTGACGGCCATTATTGCGAACCTGCCGTATATTTCCCACGAAGAATGGGATCGACTTTCTCCTGATGTCAAAGATTTTGAGCCACGGCTGGCCCTGGATGGAGGACCTGACGGGTTGGATGTCTATCGGCGGTTATTGCATGAAGCTCCAAGTGTCCTAGCGCCTGACGGTGTTGTCTTGATGGAAGTTGGTGTAGGCCAAGTCGATCGCCTTCGTGAGGAGGTGGAGGCTTCTCAGTTTTTTCACGTGAGAAAGATTCAGTCAGATTTGCAAGGCATTCCGCGCATGGTCTGTCTTCAACGTATTAGTCATTCATAATGGGAATATTGAAAACCCCCACGACCGGAGTCCTCGCTCTTTGATCGTGCTCATGTAATGAAAGTACGCTCCGTGCGTCAAAATAACTGTGGCCTTACTGGATAAATTTTTTGTGCATTCTCGTCAGCTCCTGATATCAAAAATCTACGGGAGCATATACGGGCTATTTTCGGGAAATATTCAACGGATTCTTAAAGCTGCGATATAGAGATGGATCAAATTCGAATCATTGGGGGATTTCCCTTACATGGCGATGTAGAAGTAGGCGGGGCGAAAAATGCCGCACTCCCTATATTGGCGGCGTCGTTATTGGGTGGGGGCGAATGCATTATTGATCATGTGCCTCAAGTTCGAGACCTCATGACGATGGGTAAACTCTTGGCCCTGCTTGGAGTTGAAGTGCAGACCGAGGGCCATCAGGTTATCTTGGACGCGAGCCATGTTCAATCGATCGAGGCCCCGTATGATTTAGTCAAAACCATGCGTGCTTCTATTTTGGCTCTTGGACCGTTGCTCACTCGCTTAGGCGAGGCGAAGGTCTCGTTACCTGGTGGCTGTGCAATCGGAACCAGGCCAGTGAGTCTTCACTTGAAGGGGCTAGCGATGATGGGTGCTGAAATCCAAGTTGAGCATGGTTATATTCATGCAAAAGCCCGACGCCTCAAGGGTGCGAGAATCGATTTGGATTTCCCGACGGTGACGGGGACAGAGAATTTGATCATGGCAGCCTGTTTAGCGGAAGGTACCACGAGTTTGCATCACGTGGCTCGTGAACCGGAAATCCTAGATTTATGCGCATTTTTAACCAAACGAGGTGCGAAAATTCACGGGGCTGGGACTGATACGATTACCATAGAAGGCGTGGCTGAATTACACGGTGCGACCCATTGGGTCATGCCTGATCGGGTAGAAGCGGGCACCTTTGTCATGGCTGGGGCAATTGCTGGTGGTGATGTTATGATAAAAGGCTGTGTGACGGATCACTTGGGCACGATGTTTACAAAAATACAAGAAATGGGCGTGGAGTTAACGGAGGGTGCGGAAGGCGTGCGCGTGCGTCGAGCAGGTCAGCTCCAAGCCGTCGAAGTCAAGACTTTACCGTATCCTGGATTTCCCACAGATTTGCAAGCACAGATGATGGCCTTGATGTCTGTGGCTGAAGGTACCAGTGTGATGACTGAAACTATTTTTGAAGGACGATTTCTCCATGTTCCAGAACTCCAGCGTATGGGGGCTTCCATTGAAGTGGATGGACCTCATGCGGTTGTGAAAGGCACACAAGCTCTCGCCGGAGCTGAGGTGATGGCTTCTGACTTGCGCGCAAGTGCAGGTCTGGTGTTGGCTGGATTAGCGGCCGAAGGAGAAACGACCATTTCGAGGGTGTATCATTTAGATCGAGGGTATGAACGGTTAGAAGAAAAATTACAAGTCTTGGGTGCTCAGGTTCAACGAGTTCGAGAAGTCGCATGAGTGAAGGAATTACGATAGCCCTTTCCAAGGGGAAATTGTTGGAGCCGACGCTCTCGTTGTTTCGGCAGGCCGGTTATTCGGCGTATCATGTGGATGAGAATGATCGTCGATTGATTGTGGAATATCCCGATCATGGCCATCGAGTCCTCATTGTCCGTCCCAGTGACGTACCGGTTTATGTGGAATATGGTGCGGCTGATTTAGGCGTGGTGGGCAAAGATGTCTTATTAGAGCAAAGCCCTGATGTCTATGAGCCTTTGGATCTTGGCCTGGGTGCCTGTAAGTTAGTTGTCGCGAAACCGAATGGACAGACTCCCGTTCAACGGTTGTCGTCGAAGCTCCGAGTGGCGACGAAATACCCCATTATCACTGAACAATTTTTTAATCAGCAAGGGTTACCGGTAGAATTGATTAAACTCTATGGGTCCATTGAATTAGCCCCATTAGTTGGGTTGGCTGATCGTATTGTCGATTTGGTAGAGACTGGAAAAACACTCAAAGCTAATAATCTTGAGATAGAAGAAATCATTGCTTGGTCATCGGCGCGCTTGATTGTCAATCGAGCCAGTATGAAAATGAAGCATGCGACAGTGACAGAAGTTATCACTCGAATTAAAAAACAGCTTTCGAAGGTTAAAGCTCCTCAAGGGAAAAGAAGAGGAGACCAGGAGTGAACATTCATTCTTGGAAGGACAAGCTATTTGCCAAGGCTGTGGAGACTGTATGTCTGCGCGGGTCCCAACAAAATGCCAAAGTGGAGCAATCGGTTCGAGATATTTTGAAGAGTGTTCGCGGTGAAGGCGATAAGGCCGTCCAACGTTTTACCTGGAAGTTTGATCGAATTCGGATTAGCCCTAACCAGCTACGTGTGAGTCAGAATGAGATTCTGGAGGCCTATTCGGCTCTTCCAAAGTCTGATACGGCTGCTCTCAAATATGCGGCGAGACGTATTCGAACCTTTCATCGTCGACAACGACGATCAACATGGACCTATCGAAAGGACGGCATTCAACTTGGTCAACTGATCACGCCACTTGATGCCGTGGGGGTCTATGTTCCAGGAGGAAAAGCCGTCTATCCCTCTTCGGTCTTGATGAACACAATTCCGGCAAAAGTTGCAGGAGTTGGTCGTGTTGTCATGTGCACACCGACGCCATCAGGTTCCATCCACCCTTCTTTGTTAGTCGCTGCTGATATTGCTGGTGTTGATGAAATCTATCGAGTGGGAGGTGTGCAAGCCATTGGCGCCCTAGCCTTTGGGACGTCAACTATCTGCCCTGTCGATAAAATCGTTGGCCCTGGAAACCTGTATGTGGCGACAGCCAAACGTCTTGTCTATGGCCAAGTGGATATTGATATGATTGCGGGTCCAAGTGAACTGTTAGTGTTAGCCGATTCGACTAGCAACTCGCGTCATGTCGCCGCCGATCTACTGTGCGAAGCCGAGCATGATGAGGAAGCCTGTGTGTATTTGGTCACCACATCAATGGCGGTGGCCACACGAGTCGTGAAGGAGGTCAATCGCCAATTGAGTGAATTAGGGCGTCACGAAATTGCTTCTCGGTCAGTGAAGAATCATGCCGTGGCATTTGTCGTACGTAATATGGATGACGCTTTTGCGTTGGCCAATCGAATTGCCCCAGAGCATCTTTCCCTCAATGTAAAGAATGCCATGGGCCATCTTCCGCGTATTCGTCATGCTGGAGCAGTATTTGTGGGGCGTTATACACCTCCAGCGGTGGCTGATTATGTGGCAGGGCCTAACCATGTGTTGCCAACTGGAGGGAGTGCGAGATTTTTTTCGAGTTTAGGTGTGGATGAATATGTCAAAAGGAGTAATGTCGTCTCCTATTCACAAGCGGCCTTGCTCAAAGCCAAACGCGCGGTTGTTCGTCTTGCGACCTTGGAGGGGTTTGACGCGCATAGTCAATCTATGGAGAGTCGATGGATATGAGTCAACAATTTGTTTCCAGATCAGCATCACAAGAACGTACCACGGCCGAAACCGCCATTCGTGTACAATGGGGCCTTGATGGAACTGGTCAGAATACCATTCAGACGTCGATTCCATTTTTGGATCACATGCTCAATCTCTTAGGGAAACACGGGTTTTTTGATCTGATGGTCGAAGCCAAAGGCGATATTGAGATTGATGATCATCATACAATCGAAGATATTGGTATCGTTATGGGGCAAGTTTTGCATGAAGCCTTAGGGACGAGAGAAGGCATTGCACGGTTTGGGTTTGCATCCGTTCCGTTGGACGAAACGTTGGCGCAAGTGACGGTGGACTTGAGCGGGCGGCCCTATCTGGTCTACAACCTCGACTTGCCCACTCGTTATATTAAGACGTTCGACTTAGGCCTGTTCGAAGATTTTTTTCAGGCTTTTGTGAGTAAGGGCGGACTCAATCTTCATGTAAACGTCCTCTATGGGCGCAACCCGCATCATATTATGGAAGCGGTGTTCAAAGCCTTGGCGAAAGCTCTGGATCAAGCGGTCAGACGAGAAGATCGGATTTCCGGGGTCTTGTCCACTAAAGGCTCATTATGATGGGTCAGGAGTGAAAAGTAAGGAGGCAGGAGCTAAAGGAAAGAAGTGTATCTTAAGTGTTCTTACTCGTGATATTTTTCTCATCTCCTTACCCCTTACGACTGACTCCTTACGATCTATCGCGGGCGTTGTTGACCAATTCCATATTTCCAATATGGTGAATGTCCCCGAAGAGAATCGAGATAGACTGAGAAAAATATGATAGCCATCATCGACTATGAAATGGGCAACCTCCGAAGTGTGCAGAAAGGATTCGAGCGTGTGGGGCATGAAGCCGTGGTGACTCGTGATCCTGAGGTTATTGATCGAGCGAGTCATGTTGTCTTGCCTGGCGTGGGTGCGTTTGGCGATTGTATGGCAAACGTGACTCGTTATGGGCTCGTGGATCCGATTCATCGTGCGATTCAAGTTGGCAAACCCTTTCTTGGTATCTGTGTAGGATTTCAACTTTTGTTTGGCGAGAGTGAAGAATTTGGGTGCCACAAGGGGTTAGGCGTCTTGCCAGGGAAAGTGAAAGCGATACCTCTTCCAGAGGATGTTGCTGGGTCGTATAAGATTCCTCATATGGGATGGAATACGATTCGAGTGGAGAAGCCTGCGCCACCATTGAAGGATATTGATTCTGAATCGTACGTGTATTTTGTCCATTCATTTTATGTCGAACCTGAGGATCAAAGTTTAGTGAGCACTGAAACTGAATATGGTCTTCCTTTTGCCAGTAGTGTCTGGAAAGACAATATCTTTGCCACTCAATTTCATCCTGAAAAAAGCCAGGCTGTTGGCTTGCAGATTTTGAAAAATTTTGGTGAATGGCAATGACGCATGGACTGTTCCGTGGAAGGAAATGGTCACAACAGCATCTGAGTGCTGCCGTTCTTATCGGAATGCTTGGATGGTTGATGTTCGTGCTCGGTTGTGTCCCTTCGAAAGTTCAGACTCAGTCTGTCCCCCAATTTGATCCTTCAGCCATTTCCAGTATTGCCGTTTTACGATTTCAAGCGATGCAAGCACCTCAATGGGGTTATGGCCAATCGCGTGGAGCTGCGCAAGATCCTGAAGAGATTCGAACACAATTTCGACTGCCAGGCGCGGATCAAGCCCAGCGAGCTCATTCGAAGCAGGATCTCTATTCTGTCTCTGAAATGGCTGCCGAAGCCATTACTGCGCGAGTTGAGGCGGTCCTTCGTAAGCGACCAACGCTACGTGTCATCGGGTCGGATGATAGCGATTTCCCAGAGGATTTTGGCGCGAAAATATCCGCCACCTCGTTAGAAATGGTGGCTAAGGAAGTCGGTGATCGCCTGAAGGTCGATGGGGTGTTGATGGGACGAGTTCGAACGTATCGAGAGCGCGAAGGCACCAGGCTGGGGGCGAAGCCAGCAGCGGTAGGCTTTGAAATCTTTTTGGTCCAGCCATCGGATGGGACTGTGCTGTGGAAGGGGGAATTTTTTGAAGAACAAAAACCCCTCAACCAGGATGTCGTAGGATTTTTTGAAAAAGGCGGGGGGTTTGTGACCGCTCGAGAACTTTCAGAAATAGGCGTACAAAAGGTATTGGCGACGTTCCCCGTTGGGAATGTGGCTCCTCCTGCTCGTGAGTAATTCCAGTATTGAGAGAGAGTCGAAACGATGATATTGATTCCAGCGATTGATTTAAAGGATGGTAAGTGTGTTCGCTTACGGCAAGGTGAAATGAGCCAGGTTACACAGTATTCTGACGATCCGGTAGGAATGGCAGAACATTGGCAAAATCTTGGAGCACCCTATCTACATATTGTGGATTTAGATGGGGCAGTGGAAGGGACTCCCAAACATTTGTCGCAGATTGAAGCGATTGCCAAAAAGTTGACCATTCCCATTCAAGTTGGTGGCGGTATTCGAAATGCGGCGACAGTTGAAGCGTATCGGTCTAGCGGGGTTGATCGGGTTGTTGTCGGAACGGCAGCGCTACAAGATGCAGAATTTTTGGCAACGATCGCTCAGCAATATCCTCAGAAAATATTAGTTGGGATTGATGTGAAGCAGGGGTTGGTTGCTGTACACGGGTGGACAACGGTTTCCACACTCACTCCAGGTCAAGTCTTTGATTCTTTGAAAGAACTACCCTTAGGTGGAATTGTCTTTACCGATATCTCTAGAGATGGCATGTTGAGCGGGCCTAATATTGCTGCTTTACGAGAAGCGGCGGCAACATCACCGGTTCCAGTGATTGCGTCAGGCGGAGTGACCGCGTTAGAAGATATCAAAGCGATCCAAGAAGTTGGAGGCAATATTTCAGGAATCATTATAGGAAAAGCGCTTTATGAAGGAGCGTTGGATTTGAAAGCTGCCTTAGCACTCGTTTCTGCAACTGGGGAGGCACGGTCATCATGCTGACCAAGCGAATCATCCCCTGCCTGGATGTCAAAGACGGGCGCGTGGTCAAAGGCGTCTCGTTTGTGA
>JAJDBQ010000157.1 GCA_029261255.1 Nitrospirales bacterium | reverse complement strand
AAAGTACACCGCAATATCGGTCGCGAGCGTGAACTGGCGATGATTGGCCATCTCCGTGCCTCGGTCCCAGGTCAAGGATTGATACAGCTCGGTCGGTAATTGTTGCGCATGCTTCGTGAGGGCCGCCGCCACGGTTTCCGCATTCTTCTGTGCGATTTTGACCAACATCACATACCGCGTCTGGCGTTCGACTAACGTCGCAATATGGCTGTTGTTGGTTCCGCTAATGAGATCGCCTTCCCAATGACCGGGAACGGCACGATCTTCGACGGAGGCGGGCCGGTCCTTAATTGAAAGAGCATTCGTGATGGTCCCCAGTCCTTGTCCCTTCAGACTCGCATGCTTGGAGCGGCGAATGGCCCGTTTGCTTCTGAGGCAAGCCTGCAGCTCCTTCTTCAAGACGCCTCTGGCCTGAATATACAGACTGCGATAGATGGTTTCGTGGGACACGCGGGCTTCTTCTCGTTCAGGATGTGGTCGCTTCAACCACCCGGCAATTTGCTGGGGGGACCACTGCTGTTGGAGCTTAGTGGCGACGCCCTTCGCTAAGGAACGATGCTGAGCCAGCTTGCACCGTTTGGGCCGGTGCGCTCGCTCCCAGGTCGCTTGGTCTGCCGCCGCCGCTCGATAGTCATCATAGCCCCCATTGCGATGAATTTCACGACTGATCGTCGAGGGCGAGCGCTTCAACCGACGAGCCATGCCGCGCATGGACTGTTGACTGGCTATCCCACGGGAAATCTCTTCGCGTTCCGACAAGCTCAAGGCGACTCGTGAGCGTGTTCTCGTGGGCGGGCGAATCCCCCCGCTTGGCTGAAGAAGAGCATAAATGGAGGAGGACTCTCGCTCAAAGAGGCGACCAATTGATCGCATGGATTCGCCACGTTGCCAGCGATCCCAAATGTCTGCTCGTTGTTCAGCACTAAAATAGATGCGGGTTCGGTGTTTCATCGTCACACTCCATTTCTAGTAAGTAGAATAAAGTGTTGCGTTGATCAATTGAACTCACAAACATTAGCGAACAAGTTGAGGTCATGAATCGGAGTAATGGGCAGTTCGATTTGTAAGCGACAAAATACAAGATTCGTGTTGCGCACAGTGGGAAACTGCAGGTGAAAGAAAGCTGGGTAGCGCCGGCTCACATGGAGGCAATTCCTATCAAGCAACTCGAATTCACTGGAAGGAAAAATACAGTAGTCTTTCAGGCGGAATCAATGAAAACTCCACTAGAGAATAATGGGCAGCTAGCCAGAAAAAATACGGAGAGAAGCAACCTTGCAGGCAAATTTCGCACTAAGTATAAATTTTCCGAACGGGCTCAACAAAATAGTCCAAGACTTTTTTTGTCGATCAGATGATTATTCCTAGGGACGCTTGCGTTGAGTTTGGTACTTTTCTACACATCGAAAATGAGATGGATAAGTGTCTTGGTGGTGCTGGGTGTGGACACTCTATTGCTGCTAGATCTATCCCTTCGATACCCATTTCTGGCAGTACTTGTCAGGTCAATTCAATAAATCTGGCTCATTAATTAAGGTGCTCAAGGAAGTCTTTGTATCGTTGCATCTTCCGTGCAGCCTCCGTTTGTTAGGCGATAACGTAACAGTAAAACGTTATGGATGATTTTATTCGTGGAGCCTAGTATGGGCGGCTGCCATAGGGCCAAAGGCAGATGGAGAGCATTGATATCGGGTCTGCGAATAATTATTTCTAACTTTCTTAGCGGATTTCACAAATATGTTTTTTGGGAAAATCCTTGTCAAAAATGGTACGCAGCCGTGACATATTGACAAGGCCGTGAATTATTATTTGAAACTGATCGACGTTCTACGTTTTTCGTAGACCATACGGGTTTCAATTGTCTCAGGAAAGTATTGGATTTGGAAATATAGCCATGGACCTGTTTGGAAAGTTAAATCTGATAAAAATGAACAGTCTACAAAAAAACCTGGTGTATCCGAATTGGTTGACCTGTGCCTTCAGCGATTAGTTAGTTTACGTTTGCAATATTGAATCATTCGACGGAACTCCAGGGGCCAGGATCGGCGGATTCGAATGTCGTGATCGTTCCTCAGATAATCGCGAGCCTGTTCCAATTGTGCCGTATCCAGGTGGCTTGGCCAACTGCCCTGGATTTTCTTCAGGGTTTGTGCGGCCTGTTCTATGTGGCCCTGCTGCCCAAGAAACTTCGTCTTTGACAAGGGAACTGACCAACATCCCAAATCGCCGGATTCAGCAAATAGGGCGTCAGCTATCTGATCGATCATTGACAGGCTTTGGTCTGTCGGCAAATTATTTATGTGATCAGGCAATTGCCGGATCCTGTCCAGATCGATGGGTGAGGTGAGCCGAAACGTAACTGTGGTTGCGTCCACGACATTGTGTACGGGCTCGAGATGGTCCTGAATTTGACTGATCATCAGCGGTACCCAGTACGCTCCCCAGTATTTGAAATCCTGACAAACGATCAGGCAGTTTGGCAGAAGTTGGTCCGACAGTGTAACAAGCAAATGCTTGATCCCTCGCCATGATTTAGCACCATCGATAAATAAAATTTCAATGGCAGCACACTTGTCGTCCCCGGCAGATAACCCATCAAAGATAGGTACATTTTCGTGGTCCTGAAAACGGCCTGATAATACAGAGTAATCGTTGTCGACTTTTTCGTCCGGTAACGCTCGGCGATGCACATTCAGCATTTCGGAATACTCGCTAAGGTTTTTTCTGAAAAATGATTCAAACGAATCCCCTGTCTTGATTGGTAGATTAGCGCGTGAGGACATGAAATCTCGCCAGATAAAGTTGTCTAGGACAACAAGGGTATTTGCGATTTGATTGCCCGAGGCTTTCATGCCAGCAGCCAAACAAATCGTGCTTCCGCCAAGCCACGGTCCGATCTCAATAATTATGCCCCTGCCTTGCCAGACCTTTTCAGCGAGCCAGAAAAGATATTGTTTTTCGCTTTTTGAGATCATTGTCGGGACAGACATCGGGTACTCGAAATCAGTCTGAGACCAGGCACCGGTTTCCATTTGTGTTGCTTCATTCTCTTGTGAATCAATCATGTGGATGTTTCAAGTCTGGTGATGGGAGAAGTCGGACTTCTGATCGATTTAATGATCTGGTGTAATTCGCCAAAAGCCGTCGGGTTCAAAAAAAGAATTGTGGAAAAATAGAAGATCACGCCAAATGGGACTCCAATAGCTAGTCTTTGGATCGAGTTGGAATTGGGACTGATTACAAGGTCGAGTGCGAAAACCGCTACTGCCATCAAAATAGCACTGATCAGATTTTGCTGAACCGCCGATACGACATTCCGAAATGTCATGCCGATCAGTCGCCCTGGAATTGAAAAATTGAACCAGGTAAGTGACCAAACAGCCACCAGATAGGCGATTGCCAATTCTAGTAAACCCCATTGGATCCCAATCACAAATGCCAGGAAAATATAAATGCCGGCAACAACCCCCCAACGAAACAGCCAGTCCGTACGTGCCTTGGCCTGGTAAATAACTCCGGTTGTGGTACCAATTGATTGTGTAACCCCTACCAGGCTCAGCACATGTAGGATAGGAATACAGCCTGTCCATTGATCACCATACAGTGCGAGTACAAATGGTTCCGCCAAAACAAAGAGACCCAGACACATCGGAAAAGTAAAAAGAGAGATGATGTTCAACGTGCGAAGATAAATAGCCCGTATTCTGTCGTTGTCGTTTTGTACGGTCGACAGGCTTGCAAACATGACACGGCCGACGACCGTGCCGACTTGCTGGACTACATTTTTGATTAGATCGTAAGCTCGAGAATAAATACCTAACTCAGATGAGCCAAGAATTTTCGCAATGAGGGTATTGTCCGCGCGACGAATCCAGTAGTTGAAACTCGAAAATCCGAGAAGCCCCCACCCAAAATGCATAATCTCGATGGCAGATGAACGAGAATAGTGCATTATTGGCACCCATCCGGTCAGTATCCAGCGCAGCAAGGTTGATGTGGCAAGCTGCGCGATTGAGGCGTGCACGAGCGCGAGAACGCCTTTGCCCGTGATTGCTCCGTAAATCCCTATCGCTCCACCAATAGTCATGGCAATGATATCGATGATCCCTAGCAACCGGAAATTCAGGCTTCGTTGAAGAATTGCTCCATGAACCATGCCCAGGGAAGCAATGGCCGTGGTTGCTGCCGCCAATGAGATAATTGCCTCTAGTTTCGGCTGTTCAAAAAACAGAGCAATAACAGGACTGGACGCGATGATTAGTAAAGTCGTTATCGTCCCAAATGCGGTGTTTAGCCAAAATGCCGTGCTCAGAATACCGTCGTCGATTTCTGATTTCTGGATAATAGCGGATGCAATTCCGCCCTCGGAAAGAACGTTAGCAAAGCCTATAAAAATCATGGCGACAAGCATTAGCCCAAAGTCATTAGGCGTCAAAATCCTTGCCATGACCACCGAGATGGTAAACTGAATGGTAAGAGCCAGGAACTGAGTAACAGCAGCCCAACCGGAGGCCTTGATTGTTCGGTTCTTAAGATCTTTTGACATCAGTATGGGCTCGTCCAAGTCATGGTGTTGTCATTGTCTTGTCTCTGTTTGAGAAAATTTTGACCCATCTATGAGAGTAAATAATGAAATAGATTTGCCATTGCCATGGCTAGTTTCGCGATCATCACGTTCACAAAGCTGATCCACTGGCTACCTGTTGTAAGCGATGCCCTACTATCCAGCTCTGAGTTTCTTTCTCTAACTCTTGTCGAAATCTAGTCGATACGTGAAACAATTCGAAATGACCATGGTCTGTGACAAATTTCCTATTTGCAAAGGCTAATTGCTTGTTCGCAAAGGTTGTGGGCAAGTTGGTTTACTTGGTCAGAAATCTTGCTCTCAATGTTTTTGATTTTCCGGGTCAGTTCGGGGTCAGGAGTGCCACGTACTCCAAATCTCAAATTCGGGTCATGGGGGCCTCTTGTTACTAATGGATTTCCGGACACACCTAAAAATTTAGTTGCAAGCGCAGATGAAAGTTTAGATGGTGCAGGACAGAACTCGTCGTAGTCGACGAAAATTATGCCAAGTTGTAATTTGTCGTTGGCGATTTGAACATATTGGTTGCAAAACAGATACTGAAAAACAACCAATTCAAGCTCGTCGTGAAAATCGAAAGAAATTAACGATTTTTCTGGGGCAACGGACCAAAATTGATCTGGCATTATTCCATTTTCCTCACGACCTCTCAACACGGATAAGACTGTTGCCGTAATGTTCCTTGTCACGTGGATGAATAATGCATTTTGAAAAATATATTGGAGTTCGATAATGCGAAGCGTGTTGGAATTGTTTTTGTTAAGGAAGGGATCGTTGTTATAAAATCGTTCAAATAGTCCAATCAACTGAGGCGCATATCGCAGACGGTCAAACCTCGTTTCTCCGGGATTCATGAAATACGAAAACCATTTGTGGAAAATCTGCCATCCGTCACTAGGCGCACATTTTCCCTGAATATCACCGTAACGACTCTCGAAAGTCTTGGACGGGGGAGTGCGGTCGCAATCGAATCGAGTCGCCAAATAGGGCCACATTGAACATTGGCGGGCTACGTTTGGAAAATAGGAAGTCTGAAAGTGATGAACGAGATACTGAAAAACAAGAGTCGTCCCCGATCGGCAGGATCCTGTAATAAAGATAGGCGGATGTTGATTTGGTTGGGCATGGGATACCAGTTTGTTTTCAAGTTGGCTAAGACAGCGACGCTTGACTTTTTCATATAGGCTCATTGGGACCAACCTAATCCTTGCTTAAATATTTTTCGAGCAAGCCTGAGAGGTTTCGAGGTGAAATGAACGTTGGGCGTTTCTAAGGTTTGTGTACCAAAACTCGATTTGAATTTGCGGACGCTTTCCAAATTCCCACTTGGATTAAAATCAAACCACTGGTACCCATGGTTGCAATAATGTCGAATCGCCTCGCGCAGGAGCAGATGAACCGGACGCTGAGGCATAAAACTTTCTAGCACGGCTCCATGCCAATAAGTCACAATGCGTTGCGCTGAGAAACACAATGCTCCTGCTATAATCTGGCCATCAAGAATTGCAAGCCACAGGGCAATGTCAGAATTTGCAATGGACTGATTGTAAATACCTTCAAAAAAATCAGCAGAGTATCGTGAGGTGGCCGTCTCCCCCCAGCGGCGTAAGCTGTCTTCGTAGACCCCAATATATTCCAACCAATCCTCGTGGCTGGACGCGAGCCGCACCTCGATTCCAGCTCGTTCGCCTTGTTTTGATGCTGCCTTGTGTCCTTTTGACCAGGTTCGAAAAATTTCATCGAACTTTCGGTCGATTCGCAACGCCTGCGTTGTATCAGGCATCAGTCGGTGTGCCAGGAAGTTCTTGCAGTGAAACAAAAGATCTACATCGTAGGGGTTGATTCGCCAGATGACGACACTTCCACGCATGAAGGTTTGTCGCACAAGTGCTGATAGATGTGGTTCATCTAATGGGCTGTCGCTGAGCCAGCCTCCGTATGTTCCTTTAGGACTGAGTATCGCAACTTTGTACAATCGACGTTTGTTCAGCAAGGCGAATGGTAAGAATACCTGTTTGCCATCGTCAAATGTATGTTTTATGCATTTGAAATGATCGACATCATTAAGACAAATCCGAAACCAGGCAGGGGAATGAAAGAATGTTCCGTATTGGCAGCTTTGCCACGATAGTTGCCATTCGTTTTCTGAGGCTTCATCAGTTGACTTAATTTTGATTCTGCTTGCCAATTTCTCTCCTAATCGAAAAAGCATGATAAGTCTTTAAAGACTTCATGCTGGCCTTCTTAGCTCCGTTCCAAGTCGTCGCCATGCGATTTTTCCGATATTGGTAGTCTGATGCCTTGCTGGCTGACTCGAGTTGCCTACAGCACCTTGGCTGGGACTAGCTGAAAGGTTTCTGCTAAGAACAGTGATCTGTGAAGTAAAAATGCTGTGAGTCAAATCGAATCCACCGCCCTGTCATTTCCTATCCTTTGATCGCTCGCGTGACCGCTGCGATGACATCTTCTACGTCCCTATCAGAAAGTTTGGATGATATAGGCAAGCTTACAGTCTGCCGGCCTATTTGCATGGCATGTGGATAGTCTTCGGGTTTCCAGCCAAATGTTTCTTGGTAATAAGGATGTTCTGGGATGCTAAGATAGTGCACGCCGACTCCGATCTTTGCCTCAGTCATCGCATCTAAGAATGCATCGCGGCTTATACCTGTTTTCTTTTCATCAATGAGGATGGTGTAGAGATGATACGCATGTCGAATATGAGGTTCCACCATTTCAGGTATTGTGATAGGCAAGGTATTAAATGCTTGGTTATATTTCTTCCAGATAGCTTCCCGTCTCGTCCAGCACTTTTCGACTCGTTTTAATTGGTGAATACCGATGGCAGCCTGTATGTCCATCATGTTGTATTTGAAGCCGCATTCCGTGACAAAGTAATGCTTGTAGCCTGCATCGCTGAAGCGGCTCCACGCGTCTTTGGACATGCCATGTAAGGCGAGGATCTTGATTTTGGCGATATCTTCGCTGTTACGCGCAATGACCATCCCTCCTTCCCCGGTAACAATATTCTTCGTGACATAGAAGGAAAAACACCCAAAGTCGCCGAACGTCCCTGCTTTGCGACCTTTATATTCTGTTTCGATGGCGTGGGCGCAATCTTCGATGACTTTGAGTTGATGACGCTCGGCTATCGACATGATTGCATCCATGTCACAAGGGCGACCGGCAAAGTGCACGGGTAAGATGGCGCGGGTTCGTGGTGTAATATGCCGCTCGATGTCATTTGGATCAATGTTCATAGTGCGGGGATCTACATCTGCGAGTACGGGGGTTGCCCCTGAATGGATAATGGCGTTGATTGTGGCGCAAAACGTTAGGGCGGTAGTGATGACCTCATCTCCTGGCCTCAACCCGGCAGCGAGTATGCTTAGGTGCAATGATGCTGTGCAGGAATTTACAGCAGCCGTGTAAGGTATTTCCTTGTAATTTGCGAAGTCTGCTTCGAACTGAGCCACTTTTGGGCCTGTTCCTAGCCAGCCAGAACGCATGCAGGAAATGACTTCCGCGATCTCATCTTCTTCTATTGCAGGAGCACCAAAGACAAGGAAGGAATCTCTACTCATATTGCTGAATCTCTCCTAACGACGAATCATGGTTTCTACGTTTTTGCTACACTCTTTATGTGAGCCAATTTTTTACGTTTCGTAAGCGTATTGAGTGAATAATCCTTTGAGCCTCGTTTGTCAGTTGACTGTGGTGTTGAGAACAATTGAGTGGAACCTCCATCATGCTGAAGTCGAAGTGAGTGCCTGATACGTAGCTGCGAGTCGCATAGCTTGTGTTGTGGCATTAAACTCGGCCTCAACGTATTCACGGCCTGCCTTGCCCATCGGACCCCAACGTTCCGGATGCTCCGCTAACCATTTGAGGTGCTCAACTAGGGCAGGAACATCATGCTCTTCTGCCAACAATCCAGAAACGCCGTTTAGGATCACATTGGGAATGTCACAATGTGTTGTGGCGACAACAGGCATGCCGGTGGCAGACATTTCAATGATGGACACAGGAGCGCCACCCTCGGTGTCGCCATCCTCAGCCATGACGCTTGGCGAGAGGAATATATGGTGTTTATATGCCTCAGCGAACAGAACTGCGTGAGGTTGGAAGCCGAGAAGGCGGACTTGTTTCGAGAGATCGTAGTCGGCAATAATTTTTCTGATGCGTTCTTCTTCCACTAGGCTACGAGGTTCGCCGGTTGTTCCACCAATGATTGTTATTTCAACTTCGAGGTCACGATTCAACTCACCGATGGCTTGTAGTGCATCGGGTATTCCTTTTTTCTCGCGAAAGGTCCCTGAAATGAGTATTCGAAGTGGTTCGCCTGCGGATCGGGTCCGCGGGTGATAGTCGATTTTATCTACGGCCACGCCAAGATGGTGGACTTGAATCTTGTCTTTTGGGCAGCCCAATCGCATGATGCTTGACGCCATGTAGGGGCCTTCGCAGAGGATGCGATCCACCGACGAGAATAGTTCCGCGTAGCGGTTGTGCCAGCTTGGGTCAGTACGAGGTAAGCGATTCACATCGTGGCCATAAAAGGTCGCGACATGCTTAAGACCTCCACGTCTGGCAATTCCGATATCCTGCCATGCTATATTTCCAAAATGCGAATGCAAAATTCGCGTGCCTACTTTCCTTGCGACGTGTAGTTTGAATCCAGAGTATGTGCGCAGACGTAGTCTGCGTAACCAGCCTTCCCATTTTCGTAAGAAGCCTAACCCTTTATCCCTGGTGTGCAGATTTTTAAATGGAAATTGCTCGAGGTGTTCCTCCCTATCGCAGGCAGCATGGGAGATGATGTTTGCAGGCAAATAGCAAATCTGATTGTAGAGCCAGGTTTCGGTAAGGGGGAGCCAACATTCAAGTGAATGTAATACCTTTAGGCTGGAGGATTCCTTTGTGGTAGTTGTCATTGTTAAAATTATCTCATGATTTATGACAAGAATGTGAGTCGATTATTTTTTCGAAGTCTACATAACTCATACGAATTAAAATGAATTACAAGGCTCCTTGTTACTCGAATGAGTATTTTGGGGGTCGGTTTCCACTTCTAGAACGTTAGTGAGCAGTCGCATGTACTGTCTCTGGCGACTGTAATTGCAGAGTTTTTTTGCATCGACTTCAGGTAGCCGATTCTCCCTCCAATCTGAATATATCGCCAGGAGTGTTGCCGTTATCTCATCTTTGTTTGATGCATCTGCGGTGTATCCGATGCCTTCGACTGTAGTGATACGTTTAGCTTCCATGCCATCAGGGCCGAGGACGAGAATGGGCCGTTCTGCCAACATATATTCGAACAACTTTCCGGGTATCACCTCGTCGCTGCCCTGTTCCTGTGTATGTAAAAGCATAAGGAGATCCATTTCACTCATTCGTCGTAATGCCTCATCATGGGATACGTTTGCGTGAACCTCGATTTTTTCCCCTAATCTTCTGCCCCAATCTCCCCTGAGATTGATGTCGCCGAAGAAAATAATTTTGATAGGGAGCTTGCTGGCTTCAACTGCTTCGAAAAAAGTTGTTGGGTTACGGTATGAAGAGGGTATGTCACTGATTGCTCCGAAGTAGCCAATGGAGATGGTCTTTGTTTCCGGTCTTATGGTTGGGCGTCCTCTGGTCATTTTTTCGTCGAAACCGTTCATGACCAAAGTGGCTTTAGAGCTCACATTGAAAAACATGTTGTTGAGCTTTGTGAGTACTGGTGCAGATTGGTAAGTGATGTGGTCGGCCATACGGAGGGCGGAGTTTTCCATTCGTTTGCTGACCCAGCGCGTGATTGGATTTTTCGCGGCGAATATCCCCAGGGTGTTCCAGCTGTCACGATAATCAAAAATGTAATTGATACGACGTCCCATCCGTTTTTTAAGAATGTATCCAATAGCTTGAGTGCTATGCGGGGGGGAGCTCACGATCACGTTCCGTATATGGAAGCGCTCAGCGATGTCTTGTGCTGCGTTAGCAAGGTTGCGTCCAGAGAGCAGGCCGCCATCTGGAATGATGACTCGGTATGTATAGGCCAGTAGCCTTGTTTTCACCCATCTCGTCACAGATTGTTTGGCCGCTGGATGCGAACCTTGCCCGGCGGATTGTTGTGCAATCCAGAACCGAGTGGAGTATCGCTGGAAGCGGTCAGGTGCATAATGGAGGGTAAATCGCTGAAGTGTGGCTTCGTATCCGAACGTGCTAATAGGCTCCCCTTCGGCCGCAAGTATATGAACTTCGTAGCCTCTGTCTGCCAGGAAATCTCCTAGCTTTAACATGCGCAAAACAGAGCCAAGGGAATTTGCATAGGGCAGGAAGTCTCGGGTAATGATTAATATTCGTTTGGCCATTACCCTCTTTGTTGTGCTAGCAAGTCGAAGCCAAGCTCATGAATACGTGAAGCAAATTTTTTTGTTGAAGTCAAGCCAAGGGTGCATTGGCAGGGTAATGCCAATAGCCTGTCTGCCCTGTATCGCTTGTGGGGGTAGTGATATCTTTAGGCGTACTTTTTAGGAAGGAAGCAATTAAAATAAATTAGTATGGTTGATGATGTATGAAGAAAAATAAATTATCTTAATTCACTATACTACGACGAGAGTATTAACCTTAATTAATTTCCTGATAATGCGGGAGATTCGTGATTCATGTCAAGAGGGCGCTTCTTAGGTTTAGCCAAAAAACCGTCTCTGTTTTGTCATCCCCTCTATTCTCTTCTTCGCTTCTTCTGCGAATGCTTCATAGGAAACCTTAACTTGAAAATTTGGCGTTCCTTTTTTTCTGTTGAGATGCTATCGCTGTTTCTCACTACCTGAACTTTCTAAGCTGATGGGCCAATTTCCCGGAACTTGTGGATATGTCAAAAGCTGTGGATAAGATGATGAAGGGCAATGAAGAGGAAGTGCCTTTTCTTTGCAGACAAATTCTTGGAGATGCTTAGAACTTTTGTCCATTTCTCTTGACTTCAATTACTTCTTGGACTAGCATTCAGAAATTCATAATTTTTTATATCCGCTGTTATTCATACCAGTTTGTTGTCTTTAATACTCTACGTTTTCTTTTAATCAGTTGATTTCCCCCCACCTGATTTCTAACATTTTCTGCTACCTTTTCCTCACATGTAATGTGGGTTAAGAAAAGTCATTCATAAGCCAATAAGGTCGATGGTATTTATTCCCTTGACCCTAGTATTAAGTGTGTTTAGGAGAATATATGAAATCAAAGTTAAAGCTTTCATTTTTGTTTATCCTGGCTCTTATACCTCTAAGCGTGGTGCTGACGTTGGCCATCAAGCCATCAATTGCTATGAATATTATGAATGATACTCAGGATAAAGATGTTCCGATATTAGAATTATTCACGCTTGATGCGCCAATTGAAGAAGGAATGACATATTTCTCTTCCAGCAATACCTATGGGAACAGTTTATCCTCTAGCTGGAACGAAGTAATTCCCGAGCTTCCAAGTTTTCTCCCCATCAAAAATTTCCTCAATATATGGGATAATTCTGGTGATTTTGGTCTTGCCTCTGTCCCACCTGTCGTGTTGTTGTTGAGCGCTGGCCTAGTCGGCTTTATCTGCATCGCTCGGAGAAGCTTATTTACAAAATAAGCTCAATGTGGTGGGGTATGGGTCAGTTGTCTTGTTGGTGTTAATTCTCTCAAGGCAGAAATGCCCGAAGATACAATGCAAGTCTAAGATAGAGCTATCGGCTACTCGATAGGAGTCTATGGTCTTCACTAATCCTTCTTCCCATGAGACCTTTGGTTGCCAGCCGAGATGTTCTTTGGCTTTTGAGATATCTGGTTGTCGTTGAGAAGGATCGTCGGAAGGTAGCGGTTTAAATGCCAGTTTGGAGGATGATTTGGTGAGCCGGAGTATTTGTTCGGCCAATTCTAGGATA
>JAJDBQ010000156.1 GCA_029261255.1 Nitrospirales bacterium | reverse complement strand
CCCGAATTTCACCGGAATATGTCTGGGCTGGCCATTTGACTGATTCTTGATCGTTGGGCTCTCCTGTTCAAGATTAAGGGTAAAGATTTGCGTCGCGTTATCGTAGGACCAGTCGGCTTTCACCTTGGGTGTCCCCGCTTGTGTGTACCAGAGCATAAATTGGCTCAAGTCACGGCCGGACGCCTCCTTCATACATTGCACCCAATCTTCAACCGTGACCGCTTGCCCGTCATAACGATCAAAATAGAGATCTGAAGCCTTTCGAAAATCTGCCTTACCCAACAAGGCATGTAACATTCTATTGAGCTCAGCACCCTTACTGTAGACCGTGGCGGTATAAAAATTATTAATCGTGACAAACTGATCCGGTCGCGGTGGATGAGCCATGGGCCCAGCATCCTCGGGAAATTGTCCCATACGAAGACTTCTGACATTGCTAATACGATTCACCGCTTGCGAACCCATATCGCCAGAAAATTCCTGATCTCTAAAAACCGTCAATCCTTCTTTCAAACACAGCTGATACCAGTCACGACATGTCACACGGTTCCCAGTCCAGTTGTGGAAATATTCGTGCGCGACCACAGCTTCCACACCTTCATAGTCGGCATCAGTCGCCGTAGAAGGATGCGCCAACACATACTTCGTATTAAAGACATTGAGCGATTTATTTTCCATTGCACCCATATTAAAATCATCAACGGCGACAATATTGAATAGGTCCAGATCGTACTCACGACCATACACCTCTTCGTCCCATGTCATCGAACGCTTCAGCGAGGCCATCGCATGGTCAAGTTTATCAAGGTCTTTTTCATCGGCATAAATGCACAACGCAACCTGACGCCCACTGGCTGTCACGAAGGTATCATCAGTACATGCAAGATCACCCCCAACGAGGGCAAATAAATAACTTGGCTTGGGAAAAGGATCCTCCCACACAGCATAATGACGCCGATCCTCCATTGGCCCGTGATCGACAAGATTTCCGTTAGAAAGGAGAACCGGAGCAGCAATTTGATCGGCAATAATCTTCGTTGTGTATGTCGCCATATTGTCTGAGCGGTCAAGGAAAAATGTAATCCGTCTAAACCCTTCGGCTTCACATTGCGTACACCAATTGCCACTGGATTTATACAAACCTTCCAACGCCGTATTCTTTTCCGGAAAAATCCTGACGCGCGTCTCTAAAATAAAATTCTCCTCTGTGGGCTGAAGAGAAAGAGACTCTTGAGACACCATATACCCTTCAGTCAGAGTCGCGCCTTTGACGAGCGCCACACCATCCACTTTCACCTCAAGCAATTCCAATTCTTCACCATCCAGAACAAGCGGATTCTGATGAGAGCCATTCTTCTTCACCTGTAACTTGGCGCTAACAAGCGTCTCGCCATCACGCAAATCAAACGTCAGATCAACGTGTGTCACCCAATAGTCAGGTTGTTTGTAATCTTTCAAGTACTTCACAGTATTCACATCAGACACAGTAGAATCTCCTATTTTTGACAATCTTCGCTTCCAACATAACGCTCTATCTTATTGTCCCCATAATCAACCGCAGACGCAATGGGATAGGTTATTGAACGAGTCCACCATTATCCTGAATCATTAGCGCCTCCAAAACTCTGTTTAACCCACTATCAGGATCCTCGACCTCAACCCCGAAACTCAGCAATAGAAATTCCAAGAACGCCTTTTTCAAAAATTTCCGTATCACTCTATTTCCTCTGAGGATAATTCTATCCAATTGACAGCTGAGAAACGGTATTTCCAGCCGACTCTTTCACGACTTTCTGTGATGCCGGGTTTCGGCCCGGCAGCCGAGCTCCTTTTGTTTAGGCAAAAGGAGCCAAAACCATTGACGCCCAGTTCGGCCATATCAGATGGGACGGACGCGAAGTTTGAGGAGGGCGGGCCAACTCGCTGCGCTCAAACAAGGCCCGTCAGGTGATTTAGGCGTCCGACCCAAAAGCCGAACAGCAGGCGTCGGAAAATGAGAAGAGGGACGGAAGGAAAAGCGCGATGAGGAAAAGTGAACCGGGCTTGCCTCTTAAGTACGATGTACGGATCAAGTCAGTTTTTAGTTCGTAAAGAATTCTCGAAGATTTTCGGATTGCCCTAGACGACAAGAACATCTACAAGCAAATCCATAACATTAGATTTGACTCGTACTCTCTGGCTATGCGGAGGCCGTTATCTTTCGCTCAAGCAGCACGCTCGCGAATGAATCGTTGTTGGGCCAAGGCTAAGGGGTAAGATCAGAAACCAGGGCTTTGAACCAAGTATCATCAGTTTGGTCCACTAGCCAACGTAGATCACGGAGCGACTCGATCGGTAAGCCTAGTAGAAGAGACTTTAAGCTCAAGGAATCTTTTACATCCTTTTTGAAGCCCTTGATCAATGCCTCACAGATCGCCCGCGACCGAAGGATTCTGGCTAAAAACAGACCAACTCTTATCGATTGAATTCCAAGTTTATTAGGTGTCAAAAAATGACGTGGGTGCAACAGGCGCTCGAAGAACGCTGGCCCTAACTCGCGCTCAACAAGCCGCTTGAAATGCTGTTCGCCGCCTAGCTCCTGCAGAATTTGTAGCCATGCTAGGGCTCCCTCAGGATTACGACCCATGAATTCCCCTAAATGACGTGAGTGCAACAGACGCTCGAAGAACGCTGGCCCTAACTCGCGCTCAACAAACCGCTTGAAATGCTGCTCGCCGCCTAGCTCCTGCAGAATTTGTAGCCATGCTAGGGCTCCCTCCGGATTGCGCCCCATGAATTCCCCTAAATGACGTGGATGCAACAGTTGCTTGAACAACTCTGCCTCATACTCCTGCTCAACGAACCGCTTGAAATGCTGCTCGCCGCCTAGCTCCTGCAGAATTTGTAGCAATGCTAGGACTCCGCCTGGGTTGTGGTCAATGAATTCGCTTAAACGACGTGGTTGCAACAGACGCTCGAAGAACTCTGGCTCAAACTCCTGCTCAACAAACCGCTTGAAATGCTGCTCGCCGCCTAGCTCCTGCAGAATTTGTAACCACGCTAAGGCTCCTTCCGGGTTGCGCCCCATGAATTTCCCTAAATGACGTGGATGCAACAGGCGCTCGAAGAACGCTGGCCCTAACTCGCGCTCAACAAATGTCTTGAAATGCTGCCCCTGCAGTTCGTACAAAATTTGTAGACAAACTAGGGCTCCTTCCGGATTACGCACCATAAGTTTCTGTAGATCCGGCAGGTAGAAAAAACGCTCTATAGCTTCAAAATTTCTATTACGACGATCCCTCATGAGGTCATCTTGTATAATTGGAAAAAGAGAATTGCCCTCAGCTAGAATTTCCTTTACCAAGAGAAACCAATCAAGTAATCGCCCTGTATCCGATTCAAGAATCTCAAATAAATCATCCTTGCGAATCACTTTATACATATAGTCGAGGCTTAGTTCGAGAAACTCATTAATCCATTTGAAAAGGCCTAACTCCTTTGCTAGGTCAACGAAAACTCTCGCAGACCTTGGATCCATCGTCGAAATATGGGCAACCACCCTGGGGGGCAATAAGAAATCAAATCGATCCTTATTTTCGAAATGCGTTCGGGGCAATTTCGCGTTTAGATCCAGAGCTCGAGTAATGATACTACACACGTTTGCGATCTGATCCCTCCGCTCAGACCTCATCGCTTTGTCTAGTGTCATCTCTGCATGCTGCCAAAAGTCTCTTTCGTATTCGGGAAAGTCTTCCACCAGAAAGACCAATTCTTGAATGTTAGCGTGGAGGCCAAGCTCATAGCCTTCTGCATGCAACCGTTGAAGAAGACTCCTCAGACCACTTTTATGCCCACCAGATGGATCTTCTAAGAAAAAACCAGCGATACCAGCTGAAACATTATCCCCTAATGACACAGCCACATTGTAGAATTCGTGTAGTCTACTCTTAGATTCCTCCGCCTGAAACAGACTCTTCGCTGCGATGTTGATTTTCGAGTCGGTTCGTTCAGCTAACATCACTGCAGTCAACGCATTCAAATTTCCAAGCGAAAACCAAGAGCGCCAAATGTACATCAGTCGATCCCATGGCCGCGTGCCATCTTCGTGACTAGCAACCTCACATTCATCGAAAACAAATGAGGCACTTCCGGCAACCAACCGGAGCAATATGAGATTGATGCTATAAATAGCAATATGACCAACAAGTGGGTGGTCGCCAAATGGAACTCTGTATCCTTCCTGGGCTGTTTCCTTTCGCATAATTTGCGGCATTTCACGCTTACTCAATAACCGCTTGATTTGGTTCAGGATAATCTTCTCTAAAGTCTCAACAAAGTCCTTTTCCGAGATCCCATACCCTCCCAAAACATGTGGCGCCCATTCTCGAATCATTTCCATAATCACAGGACGCGTGAACAGAGGAGTATAAACCAAACTCGCAAACCACTCTCTTTCAAATCCATCTGCGGTTCCCAACATCTTGTCACTGATAGACCGCAGTGCTTCATTGGTTTCGGCGGCACGGACAGCCTCTACTTGGGACACCGCACGACGGAGAATAAAGTCGGCACTCAGAAACTCGCCGAGAGTATTGTGGAGAAATTCGAATGCAGCTGTTTCCTCGTGCATTTCCTCAGCTCCACTGCTGTGCTGAGCCTTTGACTTATGAACAAAAAAGAAACTCCCGAGCAACAAATCCGCTTGGCTCAGCGATTTACCAGGACTTGAAACCACTTCTCGCTCAAGTTTAAAGAAAGCCAGATCATCATCCAATTCGTGTGAGAGAATGTGCACCTTACGACGATTGTACATGCCAAGGGCAGCAACTCCGAGTCGCTGCATTTCTAAGGAAAGTGCTTTCTCCTGCTCTGTTTTCCTCGCATCACTAAACTCTTTTTCCTTGCCACGCTCTCGACTCACGAAACGCCTGAGCAAGCTGTCATAAAGCTTGGTCCGATCGAGCCCTTCACTATTTCGCAGTTCATTTCTTTGTGAGTCATATAACGCAAGCATTAACAAAAGCAGTGGCTGCTCTGCGAGGTTTAGGATTTTTTCCGCACCTTTTTCACTCTCCCTCGGTAGGACAAACTTCTCAATGCTGGCGTCCTTAAAATAATGAGCGTTGGTTTTATTCCAAATGCCAGACCAACATTCTCGTTGATCCTGATCAAATTCGAGGAGACGAACGATTGTTGACCCGCTAGGAACTGCAGCTTTATCAATAAGGGTGACTCGACTTGTAATGATTATACGGAGTGGCCGGCCTTGCTCGGTCTCACGCTGCTGAAAACGTTGTGCGTCCTTGATGTAACTTGCGAAGACCTGCCCGCTTGCTTGGAGCAATTCGTCATATCCGTCTAGGATCACAAGCGGCGGGAAATTCTTAAACAGTGCACTCAGCCTGATCCATGAATCGAAGCTCGCTCCAGTGAGGCGTCGGATGGCCTCTTCAATTTGGGTGACTATGTCGGCATCTGCGTTAACTTCACGCAAAGGCACACGAATCGCTGTGAACTGCGTTGACATAAGGCGAGCTGCCAGAATCGTTGTAAGGAGGGACTTCCCACTTCCAGGATGTCCCAGTATTAGCAAAGGCGCTTCGGTGCTATATGGCGAACTCAGATAGCTCAATAAAAATGCTCCGAGATCATTCCGTCTTGGCAGATCGCTCCATGTTGATTCATCCTCGAGGCGTCGAGATATCCCCTCCTGGCGAAGAACTCGGAATGACTGAGGCACGAAGGCGTCACATACTTTGGGGAAGGAGAGCCTTGGCCCCGCCTCATCACTGATGTCCTTATCCTCAATAATTGGGTCATTAACTCTTGCTTGGTAGTGTTTGTTCAGACTCTCTGCAATCTCGATAGCTTGTTGAGTGTGCAGACTTTTGGGAATGCTCAAAACAGCTTCGCGCAGCTTTCCAAATCCGATGTCTATTGATTTTTCTGATGCAGCGCTGAGCTTGACATAATGCTTCACATAATCGGACAGTTCTCC
This sequence comes from Nitrospirales bacterium, assembly GCA_029261255.1. Taxonomy (GTDB): domain Bacteria; phylum Nitrospirota; class Nitrospiria; order Nitrospirales; family UBA8639; genus Nitrospira_E. The sequence goes on along the minus strand of JAJDBQ010000156.1, from coordinate 9,791 downwards.
TATCAACGACTTTGTGCCTTTGTGACCTTGCAGATTGGCCCAAACCGCGAAGTCCTCAAACTTTCGAGCCAACTCGAAATACTGCGCCTCGAAGCGTTTTGCCGCCATTTCTTCGACTTCTGCTAGACCTGACAGCAGTGTCTCCCTTTTCTTTTCATCGGCGTTTTCCCAGAATGCAAGTTTTTGTACGAAATCCACAAAGCCCTGCCTCATTTGCTTCCAGATTTTTAGCTGTCTTTGCTTTTGATCATCTAATGTTTCAGTTGGATGTGGAAAAGCAAACGTGTATGTGGAAACTTGCGAATTATCCGTCTCATTACAAGCCTCATCAGTCTCGCAGGAGATGCTCTTGATCTCGGCATTTCTGGCCAAAAAAGCTTTTTCACTGTCGAGCAATCCAATTTCTTTGCGAAAGGCTTTTGGTAGGCTTGCATCTAAAGCGTCAAAAAATGATGTGAAAACCAGCAGTCCGTACGCTGTGCGCATAGTTTCGTGGCGCAGTAAGTAGTCCTCTTCTTTTTTCTTTGTCAACTTTTCGAATACACTTTTGCCAATTTTGATTAGTTCGTTCTTTGTCCCCAGAATGGGTAGCAGTGCAACTGCAGCAGGCCCCAAAACAACAGGCGAACAAATCAAAGCTAGTCCAAGGAGATTATCCACCGCTTCAATTAGCTTTGGATCTTCTTTTCCTTGTTTTCTAATTGTATTGCAGATGTCCTTGAATGACAGTTCAAGACTCATTTTTTTGTCTCCCAGAATTAAGCCGCTGAGAATCAGGCTATGTGTTTAGGTCAACTATTATTCTTACTGTGACTTGATACATCCTTCATCTTTTTTTGTTCCCAGTCTAAAGAAACAATACTATTCACTTCTATCACGATTGAATCTTAGAAGGCAGGTTTGATGTGCGAAACAATGGGTTTAAAATTCGACTAGAAGTCTAGCCTCATTGCCAATAAGTTACAAGTCAGATTCCTGGAAGTCTGCCATTGGAATAGCATCTGTCATTCAACCGCGGATTCATACAATAAGTATTAGGGTCAGACATGCGTTAATGTTTTAAAGTCTTTGGAGGGTCATCTTTGAGGTCGAGCCTTGAATTGCAACAACAGCTTTTCATCCGCCAATAAAATTGCGCTATTGCTGGACCGAAATAAAAGAGTTGTTTCATATATTGCTTCATCCCGCTTCCATCAAAATGACGCCTGCGGTTCTGCCTTTTTTTCGGTCGCTCTTCAAGCATTGGCGAACTCTGTTTGAGCGAAGCGAGTTGGTGCGCCCTCCTATTTCGCGCGCCCGCTTAATTTGATGAGGCCGGACTGGACGTCAATGGTTTTGGCTCCTTTTGCCGAAACAAAAGGAGCTCGGCTGCCGGGCCGAAACCCGGCAACACAATTAACTTTTGAAAAAATTACTCATGCAAAGTAAGAGCGGTGCGGCTTAGCTCTACAAAATCATTTTCAGCGAAGGCTCGTTCTAATGGAACAAGATTGGCGAGGAAGAGGTGACAAAGCGAATCGTTATTGATATTTCCAGTCGAGACTAACAATAGTTTTGGGGGAGATCACTTTAAATGGAAAGACGTCACAAAATCACTATCTTTAGTGACTAAGATGCGTTGGTCTTTAGCAGCAAGAACTGCCAGTTCTTCATCAGGCGTCTGGTTGCCGAGAAGCAGATCGAGGGTATGAAGTGTATCGTGACCAGCAGCAGTCAAATCGTTGGCGAGTCGTTTGGGAAGTTGTGCATCAATAAGAAACTTCACCCCACCACCGGTTCAATTCGTTGAACACGGCTGAGACGAGCTCCAAAGGCACAGGCAGCTTGAAGATCGGCTTCTTCTAAATCAAGATAATCAGACAAAATCTGCTCAGTGGATGTACCACTACTCATCAGCTCGAGCAGCCATTCAACAGGATAGCGCAATCCTCGAATGCACGGTTTCCCATGACAAATCTGTGGGTTAATCGTAATGCGCGTCAATAATTCTTCACTCGACATACAAGCAGAATACCCCACTCTCATATTGATGACAAGGTCAAACGGTCATCAAAACCAGCACTTCTTCGATTATCGACGCCTTCAGTCTGGCCTTTGGGCAGGACGCTCAGATCTTTACGCGGGCTTTGTTTGAGCGGAGCGAGTTGGTCCGCTCTCCCCTGTCCTGCGTCCACCCCATCTTATGAGGCCAGACTGGGCGTCAATGGCTTTGGTTACTTTCCCCGAAAGGAAAGTCACTCGGCTGCCGGGCCGAGTCCCGGCATCACAGAAAATCTACAAGACACTGGATTTCTGTTAAATAATCAACTCACGATTCTTTGCTGGGAGAAACTAAGATGGATTCGCGATAAAAATGTCGAAAATGACTGAGGAGAGGACAAGGAAAATACAATCACTTTACCATTCAAGCATTTGGCCAACATCATTAAGGTTATACCCCCCAAGGGCCTCAATCTCTCGACGAAATGGCTGACTCACAACAGCATCAAGAAACTTTGAGGCAATGGGATGGGTGTTCAGAAAATCGGTGCGCATGATTAAGTCATAGCGTTCTTCTCGAAGTGGAATAAACTCTAATCCAAAATGATGGGCTGCCGTCTCCACACCAACCCCCACATCCGCCATCCCATCTCGAATATATCGGGCCACTTCTAAATGAGAAGACACTTCATGGCTGTAGCCTTTAATCTTCTCTGCAGTCATTCCGGCCTTTTCTAAAAGCGCATCTAAGAAAAACCGTGCCCCAGCCCCGACTTCACGATTAATGAGACGAACGCCAGGTTTGAGCAAATCCTGAACAGAACGAATTCGCTTCGGATTTTCCGCTTGAATAAGCAGGCCTTGCACCCATGAGGCAAAGTGTACTCCAACTAAATCACGATTCCGTGCATGGCGCTTGAGATAGGGAATATTACTTTGTCCGGATTTCATATCAACCAAATGTAAACCCGCCATATGCACTTCTCCGCGTTGAAGAGCGTTCAACGCATTGGCACTCCCCATCGTCCAATTCGTTACGCCAGATAATGCATTGATTTTTCGAACATGTTCGCCCGCTAAAAATAAGGCGGGATCGCACCCGGCGATCATGATGTTCTGATCAATGACTTCACGCGAATGTAGAAGTTTGACGGGAACTGATATCTGTTTTTTTCGAGAATTATTTGTGACATCATCCAGGACCACGCCATCAGCAGGCATAACGAAATTCAAAATGTCTCCCAACTCCGACATCGGGCGCGCCAACATTCGCGTCCCCACTTTTGACAACTTCACGCGCATGGATTTCTTCTGAGTTCCTCCTGGTCCAATCAGCTCAGCGTCGACAACCTCGTCTCGGCCTTGCAGGCTAAACAGATCTTCGACCGTGCAATGCAAGACCTCAGCTAGTTGCAGCGAGATTTGGGTGCTCGGCAAATATTGATTGGCTTCGATGGCATAGACCGCCTGCCGGGTGATACCGCTCAACTTTGCCAATTCCGATTGCGACAAGACCATTTTTTTGCGCAGATCCGCTAATCGGTTGGTAATCAGGTCGAGGTCAGACCTCTGTATTTTGGATACGCTCGAGGCCTTTTTAGACGTGGCAGTCTTTTTCATGTTGACCATGATAGAGTTAGCAATAAACACTGATTGGCTACTGAAGTTGGCTCGTGCATTATTCTCAATGTTCTTGACTCATTTTAGGGTGCTAGGTAAGGTCATCATACTCAATTCGAACTCATTGTATCTTCCTACCTCCATGACCGTCTTCTATCCCCCGACAGTTGATTGTGAAAGATGAAGGATGGTGATGCCGTCTCAACGTATGCCCTCAGCATCATGTCACGAACATTCAGTTTCAGTAAAACCTTCAATGTTTGAACCTCCTCATATTCGATATACCTATACCCTTACTTAAAGGAGAGCGCTCATGTTTGGACGAATGTATTTCTTGATTTTGTCTGTCTGTTGCCTCACGGCACCACTTGCCTTTGCGCATGAACCAGAGGCTCATTCAAAACATAAAGTTCCCACACTCAACAAACCGATGACGTCGGTAACCGTCAATCCCGACAGCATCACGATTACCTTCGGCCCCATTGATCTCCCCGTTGGGCACAGTGGGGATTTAGCAGCTAGTATGCCCAAGCATTTCTTTAACCTTCCCGAAGATCGTTACATGACGGGATATAAGACCGAAGCCTTTACGAAAGAAGGGAAGGCCCTTCCACGTGAATACCTGCACCATATTCTCTTATTGGATATGGATCAAGATAGCATTTCCTGCCCAGGCGAACCGCTGTTTTTTGCAGGTGCTGGGATGGAGATGCGGGAAACACGTTTTCCTGTAGGACATGGCGTCAAGCTCGATCAGACGCATAAACTCATGGCGCTGGTGGCCTTTTATCACAAGGCGGCGCCAACCAAAGATGCGATGGCACGGTTTACCATTTATACCGCACCCAAAGGGAAAGAGATGCATCCGATGCAAGTCTATCAAGTCGGCGTCAATGTGGTGTGTTTCAGTAAATTCGGTGAACGACCAGCGAATCAATCAGACGAGGGTATCGCGATTGAGACGGGCGTGCATGTGATCAAAGAACCACTCAAATTCCTCGTAGACGGTTGCGTGAAATTCGCCTACCCTCACTCACATAACGGAGCTTTACTCATCGCATTAGAAAATCGTACCCGTCAAAAAACGCTCTTGCGAACCGTGCCTGACGTCTTACTCGATGGAACTCTCGTCGGATTTCCTGACCGTCAAATCTATTCAAATCCCGTAGGGTTCCAAGTGAGCACGAAAGAAGAATACGAAATGGTATTGGTGCATCACCGTCCTCTGGAACAACAGGGCGATATTCGCGGGATGGGAAATTATTTGCTGTATATGACTCAAGATGCCTGTCCAACTTCTGCGTCGACAGAAACTGTCGCATCTGCCCCAACATCTCACTAGAGATTCAATCAGAGAAATATCAAGGATGAGGCGTCAGCTCGCAAACGACTGACGCCTCACCCCGCTTCATTCTCCACTTCATTTTACATGTCCATCATAGACAACTGAGATAGCTCCAACACAATCTCCCCACTACGCTCATCGCCAAAAATGGCATCATACAGGTCCTCCTGTTCTGCCTCCACCAGCGCGTCATTGCCAGTTTGATAGAGAATATCTACACCCAAAGGACCCAATGAAAAGAGCGGGAATCGTCGATCATAGATAAGCCCCGCCGAAGGAATCCCATAGACGGATCGGTAATTACTGAGAATAATATGTAACAGACCGTCAGTCACATAGAGTCCGCCTGATGTCACTTCTCGCGTCGTAGCATTCACCGGGTGACTCACATAAAACGTCACCAGTTCCTGAGGAACAGCTAATTCTAGTCCTTCTAATAATCGAGGGCTCAACAACTCGATCTCGGCCTCATGAAAAGCCGATTCTAACTCAGCCTCCCCACGGACCCACCGAATGGGAGCCGCCCTATGCTCTCGCACTCGCAGCCCCCTCAACGCTTTATCAATTTGGCTTTGCGAAAGAGTGGCAGGATGAGCGTTCCATGTTTCGGGACTCGCTGATTCAGCCCATGGAGAGAATTCTAAACGAACAAAAGACGTCGGGTTTTCATAGACGACATGCGAATAAAACTGCGGGGACGCACAGCCGACAGCACTGACAATGAGAGAAAAAAGGAGAACACCTTTCACCCAATTCTTAGGCATCGGCTCCAGTAACGGTGAGGGTCATCTCAATCCGTTGGTGTGGATTATCATTTCCATCACGTTGGACGTTCACGATCCGATCAACAAGTTCTAGGCCACTCACCACTGCGCCGAATGCCGTATATTGATTATCTAAAAAATTGGCATCAGCTACACAAATAAAAAATTGCGATCCCGCGCTATTAGGGTCTTGTGCTCTCGCCATCGACACAATACCTCGTACATGAGGCGTCTTATTAAACTCTGCATTCACATGATGCCCAGGCCCACCGGAACCATGGCTAGATCGATCTGCATTCTTGCTATTGGGATCGCCGCCCTGAATCATAAATCCTGGAATCACACGATGAAACGTGGTGCCATCGTAAAATTTATCCCTCGCTAACGTCACGAGATTCTTCACATGATTTGGAGCTACGTCAGGGAAAAATTTTAATTGAATCTCACCCCAGGCTTCCTCTTCGACTTTGATCGCAATAGTCACACGGGTCTGATCTGTCACAACGACTTCACTCATGATTCATCCTTTCATATACAAAATAGAGATTCGTGAGAAATAAGGAGTAAAAATGAAAAGGAGAATTATAAAAAAATCCTATCGTACATCCCCATTCTTTTTCTATAGTTTCTCTCCTTACTTCTAACTTCTCACTTCTTCCTTTTCACGACTCAAGTCAATCGTACGGGCCTTTTGGGGCCATCTGCATACCAAAGCCCTGGCTAACATTCTGCCAATGCGCTCCCTCATCATCACTCCGGAACGCCCCACTGCTAGTTCCAGCATACCAATCGCCGGTACCGGCAATCGTCAACGTTTGAATGGCCAACCGTGTTAGCCCTTCATTGAGTTCATGCCATTGTTTCTCCGTATGCTTCCAACGAAAAATACCTTTACCGGTTGCCACCACCACATCCTGTTGAATAGGGACAATACCTCGAATCGAATCATTTGGAAGATTACCGCTCAGCGACGACCACGACAGACCACGGTCGATGCTCCGGAAAATCCCCCCATCTTGCGTGCCCAAAAAAATGTGCTGTGCTTGGTTCACCGCAATCACGCGGAGATACCGATGTGGTAAACGCTCACGAGGATCCACAAACACGGACTGAGAATCAATCCATTTCGGTTTCTTTGGATCGTCTAGTTGAAAAGAGTGCAGCCCTTTACCGGATGTGGCGGCCAATAGACGCCCATCATCCAACATGGCTAAACCAGGCACCAAAACTTGATTTAAGCCTACACCAGTCTTCTTCCATTCCTGGTTGGATTCATCCCAACGGTACACCCCTTGCCCCGTGCCTGCATACACCTGCTCATCGTGAACAAGAAACGATTTGACCTCCGCACCATCCAAGCCCTCACCAATAGCTTCCCACTGTTCCCCCTGTAGCGAGAGACGGTAGACCCCGCCTCGCATCGTTCCCGCATACACATGTTTCCCAGGCGTTACGGTTAGGCAGAGCAGGAAGGAATCCGTAAGGCCACGATTCAGCGCTTCCCAAGATTGTCCTTTATCTTTGCTCCGAAAGAGCCCCATACCAAAAGACCCGGCATACACCACTCCGTCTGGAGTCACCACCAGTGTCTGTATACTCGGTGCGGCTCCCTGCCACGGTCGCTCTGCTGCCTTCGGATGAACCAAGGGCAAGTTAGATGTCGGCGGCTCTGAAGAAGAAGGAGGGCGAATCTCCGCACGGCCTACTTGAGGGATTAGAAATAGCAACACACTGATGGCGTAGACACACCATCGAGACAGTTTCCGAGATACTTCCGTGATCGTCGCTCTTCGTTTCATACTCGACTTTTTCATGCCCTCAATCATTACGAACCTTTAGGCTCATCTGTGATGACATCATCTGGATCATCAACACCTTGCTCGGCTGCTACTGGCGTCGGCACACGCCCGAAAGCCTTCGCACCCCATATGCCAATTTCATACAAAATTATCAATGGAATCGCCATGAGCAACATGGTAAACATCGTAGCATCTGGCGTGACTACCGCGGACAAAATAAGGGCCACCATCGCGGCGTACTTACGGTATTGAATCAAGACATCCGCTTGGACAAAACCGACACGTGCCAGCAATGAGAGAACAAGCGGTATTTCAAACGCAAAGCCAAAGGCTAAGAGAAACTTCACGTTGAAATCCACATACATGCCCACAGCTAATTCTGGGGTAATGTCTCGATCCATACCGAATGTCACAAAGAAATTGATGACAAGAGGCAAGATCACCAGATTACAAAACACCAGGCCCAAGAGGAAAAATCCCAGCCCTAAGAAAAAGAGTGGCACGGCCCATTTCTGTTCTTTTTTGAGAAGGGCCGGCTCAATAAATTTCCAAAATTGATAGAGGATCATGGGGACACTCACCACAATCGCGGCTAAAAAGGAAATCTTAATGGAGGCAAAGAGGGCTTCAGCGGGAGCGTAAAAAATCAAATCATCTTCAAACGGTCGCTTAAACCATTCGATCAACAGACCAGAATAGGAAAAGGCGACGACAAAAAATACCATGATCGTCGCACCAACGATCATGAGACGGCGCTTGATTTCTTTGATGTGGCGTTGAAGCGGGTTCATCACCATATTCATGGCGATGGTTGGAGAAAAAGCAGCCATTGTTCAGATAAGCACTAACGTAACAAAGAGAGGATGCATTATGTCGACGCCGTCGTCTGTTCTAATGAGGCTCGATAGTCTCGAACACACGCCGCCATTCGATCTTTCTTTCCTAATTTCTCTTTTTGAATGTGTTTTTTCAACATTTCCTCTTGAGGCGTCAGCACATGATGCTTAAGCAATTTTTGCAATTCGACATCTAACCGGTGATGAGATTCTTCCAATTCTTGATACTCTTCATTCGAAGTCCGCAAACTTTCTGCAATCTGTTCATCAGTTACCATGAGGCACCCTCCTTTCACCTTGTTCATCATGAATTCGTGTGAATGGTCGACTGACTACCAATTGGTTTGCCGCGGTCATGCCTCCTTTCTTCCGTCATGGAATTAGAGGTTCTAGGGTCATAAGGATAGCATCCTCGGTAGGATTCGTATAGTAGGATTTTCTGGTCGCATATGCTTGAAAATAAAAGGATTTATAGAGAGCTTGTGCTGGCATATTCGTTGCTCGAACTTCCAACATCCCCCGACAACAACCGACTGCCGTGGCTTGCCCCAGCGCTTCTTGAATGAGCTGCTTGCCCATGCCCTGACGACGGAAATCTGGGTGAACCGCCAAATTCAAAAAACGGATTTCCTCAAACACGATCCACACACAAATATATCCGATCGCTCGCATATCATGAGTCGACTCTGGATGAGCAATCATCAAAACGCGACTAAATTGATTCCCTTCCAATTCAGCCTCAAAGCTCTTCCTTGACCAGGGCGCTGAAAAGCAGGCCTCCTCGAGAGCCACTAACGCATCAAGATCACTAATCGTCGCGCTCCAGATAGTCCGAGAGACATCACCAACAGGCATCGAATCATGCTCAGGATTCACTTCTTGATCTTCTGGATTGGACGTCATCCTGATGACTGAACCCCACCCATACCAGGGCGAGTATTTGCAGTCTGTGGAATTTTCGCATACGAGGGTTGAACATAACGAGGCACACAGCTTTCTGGAAGAACATCTCCTTGTTCTAATAACTTCAGCCCTGCAGGGCCGATGCCCTTTGCTGATGGCCACATCGCGTCCGCTGGTCCTTCCACAATTGACGTGCTTTTGGATTGGAGACGCTCGTGGTTCCGTAACCAACCATCTCCTAGCACAACCGTCAGTTCGGATAAACCAGCGCAGACCTCTGAAAGATTTCCAATTTGATCTGTTTCCGTGCAAACGAGCTGATCATCTCGCCATCGAAATAACCCCCAATACACCATGTCCGTGCGAATCGATACCGTACTCAGAATCGGCAATTCAGACTGAGGGAGATTCCATGCCAAGCCTTCGAGAGTCGACACACCGACCAATGGAATACCCAAGGCAAACCGGAACGCCGTCATCGTGGCCAAACCAACCCGCAAACCAGTAAATGTTCCAGGCCCAATAGAAATCGCGAGGCCTTGAA
>JAJDBQ010000155.1 GCA_029261255.1 Nitrospirales bacterium | reverse complement strand
CTTATGCCAAATAAAAATTGGTAGGCGGAACAGGGATCGAACCTGCGACATCTGCCGTGTAAAGGCAGTGCTCTGCCAACTGAGCTATCCGCCCAAAAATAGAACAAAATCAATAATTTCCTCATTATAACAGGCAGTTAGACCTTGTCAACTTGTTGGGAATAGTGCGGAATACTGTTTGACATGACCTAGTGACGTGGGTATAAGGCATCAAGGTGTAATCATGGCAAGCTAGAAAAAGTTCAATGCAGTTCTTTTATCAGTGGAGAGGAAGTACAGGCGATGGGGTATAAAATAAAAGACCACTCTGACAGATCGACGGCAGCTGAACCAGTTGTGGCGTTGTCTAGCAAGGAGCAATTGTTGTTTTTTGTCGAAGAACACCGCGGGTTGGTGTGGGGCGGCATCCTTCTCGTTCTCGTTTTTATTGCTGGTCTCGCGACGTTCAATTGGCTATCTCAGCAAAAAGAAGTGGAATCATGGGAATTGCAAGGGCAGGCTCAACAGCTATATTTAGATAGACCTCTCGATGATGCTGAAAAGGGAAAGAGTAATGTTCAAGAGGCATCTGGTATGTTCCAGGATATTCTTGATCAATACCCTGGGACGCCGAGTGCAAAGGTTTCTTCGTTTTTGTTGGGCAATAGTTTAATGGACGGTGAAAATTATCAAGGTGCGATAGATGCATACACATCGTTTATTGAAGAGCAGACTCAAGACCAAATTATGGTGGGATTAGTGCAACAGCGATTAGGGTTGGCTCATTTGCTCAAAGGGAACCGAGAGGCAGCCGAGAGTGCTTTTAATGCCGTGTTGGAAAATACTCAAGCGTTCAATAAAGATCAAGTCCTATTCGAATTAGCCAAATTAGCTGAATCCGAAGAGGAAGCGGATGAGGCGGTCAACCATTACAAGCAACTAATTCAGGAATTTCCTCTTTCTCCATTTTCAACAGAAGCCAATCTTCGTGTCAAAGTCTTAGCGCCTGAGGAAGTTGAGGAATCGACAGAATCAGAATCGAAGCTCGAGGGCGATGGAGAGCATGAAAATCTAGAAGATCAAGAGAAACCGTCAAGTGGCGAAAGTGACAAACAACAGGAGAAAGGAGAATAGTTCTATCGGTTGGTATCGTTGATAATTATTGGCTAACCATGAGCATTTTGCCTGATCGGATAATGCTCGTGGATAAGTTATTCAATGCTCGTAAATCCCGCACGCTCACTCTGAACTGCTGAGCAATACTCCACAAGCTATCACCCCGCTGCACGCGATACCATTTAGAATCTCCCGTCGGAGACTTTTTAGTCGGCGGAGTGCCCTTTACGCGCAATCGGTCTCCAGGGAAAATCAAATGAGTCGAGAGTTTGTTGAGTTGTTTGATCTTCCTGACGGACGTGCCGAAGCGACTTGCAATCTTGCCCAATGAATCTCCATAACGCACGCGATACCAAAGAATTTTATCATCTGCATAATCTTCGTCAGCGCCACGCACACGTAATCGCTTTCCCACGCGAATGAGATTGCTCGACAAATTATTCATGTTCTTGAGTTGGCGAACTTTCATTCTAAAACGACGAGCTACAACAGACAGGCTGTCTCCACGACGAACGCGGTACCATTGAGTCGGCGGCGGCGGCGGTTGGGTCCAAACTGGAAATGTTGCCTGTTGAGTAGCAACTAATGCCCCCATGCCAACTGGTACTTTGAGATGGTATCCCGGACCTTTAGATTTTGGGACAATATTGCGACGGAGCTCCGGGTTTAACCGCTTCAGTTCCTCAAGTGAAATACCTGTGTGTTTCGTAATGGCAGCAAGCTGAACGGGCTTGGTAATCAAGGTCTCGTCAAATTCATGCCGGTCACCATCAGGTGGCAGAAATCCATAGGCTGTAGGGTTCTTGGCGATGAGAGTGGCGGCGATGAAGCGAGGAACATAGTCCTTCGTCTCTCGTCGGATGGACCGCGTTCGCCGAATTTTCCAAAAATCTCGAGATCCTGTTCTTCTGATTGCCCGAGAGACTTTTCCACTGCCTGCGTTGTAGGCGGCCAAAGCTAAAGGCCATGAACCAAAGCGGTCATAGAGATCTCGAAGATGATGGGCGGCGGCAACGGTGGATTTAATGGGATCCCGTCGTTCATCGATATACCAACTGACATTGAGCTTATACATGCGACCCGTGGCTTTCATGAATTGCCACGGCCCAGAGGCGCGTGCACGTGAGAAAGCCTTTGGGTTGAATCCAGATTCGACGAGTGACAAATACATCAGCTCGGTGGGAATTCCAAATTCCAGAAAGATGGGTTCCACCACTTCTTGATAGTGGTGGAACCGGTCTAGATAGGATTGAAAGCGATCAGTGATCCCGTCTTTGAAATACCGTAGGTTTTTAGCCACCGCATCGTTGATAACGAGGGGGATCGTGCCATATTGAGGAATGGTGCTTGGATCAGCAGGCGCCCAATCGGCATGGAAGACTTCGTGAAAACGTGGCAAAGATTGACTGCCATCTGAAAGTCCAATATGTGTAGCCTCGATGGCCAAGGGCAACAATATTTTCGAAGAACGTTCTTCGGAAAAAAGTTGAAGATTGTTAGTGATTGATGGCCAATCAAAACGAGAAAAAGAGGGTGTGCTTTCCTGTTGAGTAGGATTCAGCGGTGATAAATCGAGGGAGGCGTGCGAAATTTGGTTCTCCGAATCTTTGCCCTCTACGCTGTTGGTTTGCTGTTCGATGACAGGAGCAGCAGGATCTGTTGTGTCTTGCGAGGCTGCATTATCATGGTGCGAGGAGGGTTGATGAACGATGTAGGACGGTACGTCTTCGTTAATCGTGACAGAAGCAGGAATTAACTGCTGTTCATCTAGGAGTTGATTTGGAGCAGAGCTCGATGATTGTGTATTCAGGCTTCTAGGAAAATAATTCTGGTACTTCGTGGAGCTCCTTGGCTGAGAGAAAGGCCGCGAAGCATGAGTTGAGACACTCGGGTGACCACCTTGGGTCGCCAAGGAATAATTCAGAGAAATAGATTCTGACTCCTGCTCTGTAGATTGGCCAGAGGTTTCTCCCCATCCAGTTACAGGAGAAAATATACTGATGGCTATGGCAAGACTTCCGGCTACAATGGTGGGGAGATAGATCATAAGAGTGAGAGGTAAAGGTCTATCCGGAAGAATGTCGTGATATTCTTTTTCAGTAAGAGCTGTTCTAATACTTTTCGGCAGATCCTTGCATATCTTGATAGGCTACCCGTCGTTCCTAGGGAAGTCAATCGGCTCTCATCATCAATGCAACGGTCGGGAATGTTGAAAGAAGCTACCATTGTCATTCTCGCCATTTCCCGTGCTCTCCTGCTGAAAGTGCGCTTCCCGCGTCAAGCCTACTCCGCCGAAGGCTTTGGTCCTCATAGGCGGAAGTGAGCTACGAAGGCCGGGAATGGTTGTGGCCTTGCTGGGTAACTTTCTTGCCCATTCCCATTTCCACTAGTGTCAGAATTTTCTTGGAGAATCTTGGGGTTATTGTTGCTCAACTTTCAACAGGACGAGGATGACCATTGGGAGGACGTTTTAGCACCAGAACGGTTATTACTGAAGAGAAAAGACAGATCGAGGTCAGGAATGATGTCTCCTGATCAGGTTGAGAGCATGCTGTTAACGGTGTGGATTAACAGGCAGGGCCAGAGTGAAATACCTTCCCCCTTCTTCATAGAGGAGGCGTTTCTGTTGAAGGGAGGTGAGGAGATCGGCAAGTGGCCGTATTTCTTTATCCCATCCGCTAGATGGTTGATCTAGCAAGGTTTTTCGGATCTGTTCAAACGATTTGGCTTGATCGTTGCAAAATTCCAAGATAAACGCATAGGGATGGTCAAAGCGCTCACTGGTTGGACTGTCCCCTCGACCGTCATACACGGTGAGATAACTGAGTGCCTTTGAGAAAAAGAGAAATGGTCGGTTAGGTGAATGATACCGTTCCTTCCAGGCCTGCACGAGCCTGACAAAATCATCATAGATTTGAGGATCCACCTTCCAGTCGATGTCATACTCAAAGTCATAGGCAATTTTAGCTAAATCGACTTTCCGAGCATCATAGACATATTCGTAGGCCAGTCCTGGTCCGGTGAGCCGAATTCCATAGCGCTCCGGCCATTTATAGTAGGGACTGAATCGCTCCAGCCATAATTTTGACGTGGATTCAGGGGGCTGAAG
>JAJDBQ010000154.1 GCA_029261255.1 Nitrospirales bacterium | reverse complement strand
TTCGATTTTACGTGGTCTGAGGGAGCGATATGAGGTGCATCATGGGGTGCGTATTAAAGATTCGGCGCTCGTGGCGGCTGCGCGTTTATCACATCGCTATATTGGAGATCGGTTTTTGCCGGACAAAGCCATTGATTTGATCGATGAGTCGGCCGCAAGATTGCGAACCGAAATCGACAGTATGCCGGCCGAGATGGATGAAATATCTCGAAAAGTGTTGCAACTAGAAATTGAAAGGGAAGCCTTAAGAAAAGAAACAGATACCGGGAGCCAAACACGATTGGCCAATTTGGAACAAGAGCTAGAGAATAAACAAGAGACCTTATCTGAGCTAAAGGGGCGTTGGGATGCTGAAAAAGCGTCTGTTGGAAAATTGCAAGAATTACGGCAATCCATTGAAGGTGTGAAGCAAGAGATTGAACAAGCGGAACGACAGTATGATCTAAATAAGGTCGCGGAGTTGCGGTACGGGTCGTTACCGCATTTGGAAAAAGAGATGCGCGAAGAAGAAGAGCGCCTCACCAGTACACAAGCGGAAAGCCGACTGTTAAAAGAAGAAGTGGATGAAGAGGATATTGCCGAAGTGGTGAGCCGCTGGACAGGTATTCCCATGAATCGGCTGATGCAAGGAGAAGTCGAAAAGCTCTTACATTTGGATGATCATTTGCATCAACGTGTCATAGGACAAGATGAGGCCGTCCGAGTGGTGGCTGACGCGGTACTTCGTGCGAGGTCTGGTATTAAAGATCCTGATCGTCCAATAGGATCGTTCTTATTTCTTGGTCCAACTGGAGTGGGAAAGACTGAATTAGCGCGTGCTCTGGCGCATACGCTTTTTGATGATGAGTCCAATTTGGTTCGGATCGATATGACTGAATATATGGAAAAGCACACGGTGGCTCGGTTGATCGGGGCCCCTCCAGGATACGTAGGGTTCGAGGAAGGTGGGCAATTGACGGAAGCAGTCAGACGCAAACCTTTCTCAGTCATCTTGTTCGATGAGGTGGAAAAAGCCCATCACGATGTCTTTAATGTTTTACTCCAAGTTTTAGATGATGGGCGCTTGACGGACTCTCAAGGTCGAACAGTGGACTTCAAAAATACGGTGCTCATTATGACCTCGAACCTGGGCAGTCAGGAAATTCTGGAAGCCCAACAGCAGAAGATGGATTATGAAGGTCTTCGAGCATTGGTCCTGCGCGAAATTCAACAACACTTCCGTCCAGAATTTCTCAACCGAGTGGATGAGGTGGTGGTCTTCCATCCGCTGACGCAAGAGGAGCTCGGTCCGATCGTGGAAATTCAATTAGGACGATTGCGAGCGAGGTTGGCAGATCGGCAACTGACGCTGGAGTTGACACCGGCTGCGATTAGTGAATTGGCTTCACGGGGCTATGACCCAGTCTATGGAGCGAGACCATTGAAACGATTAATTCAACAAGAAATCGAAACACCACTCTCAAGATTGATCATTCAAGGTAAAGCTGTAGACGGGCAAACCATCGTAGGCGATGTGGTCAATGGCACGTTCGTGTTAACCGCCCAAGAGACTTCAGCGAACTGATTCCACTCAGACTCTTCCAAACACCCTCTCTCTTTGAAGCGTTTGCTTCGAAGAGGAGCGGCCGACGGGGTGAAGGTAAAGGATTCCTCAGCCGAATACTCTTGCCATGCCAGCAAGTGGTAAACAGGGATTTAGTCTTTTCTGATATCTCAGCCCGCATTATTGAACCTCAGCATTACCTTCTATTCCTTCTTGGCGTCAGTCAACGTTCAGGCTATTTCGAGGAGGGGAAATAGAACTTCACACCAACTAAGCCGATGATCGTGTGGGATTTAAATTTATCTTCAGCAATCGTCGTTCCATTGGACCGAAACTTCACGTCACCTTTATTACTTTTCCACGCAACTTCGAGATTGAGAGCGACGTGATCATTCAGGAAGATATCCATGCCTCCGGCGATTCGCGCCGCTACCGTATTTTTTGGATTAACCCGACAGTTGATCGTGGAACCACAAAAAGTGTTCAGTTTGCCTGATTCATCAAAGTCGTTGACATTAACCCCTAGGCCAAATGAAGCGTAGGGCGAAACTTGTCCGACGATGACGCGGCCTTCCACAAAGGGAATCAGGGAAAAGGTTTGAAAGTCCCCTGTTTCCCCAAACCCATTCTGCTCCACACGGTGACGATCATATTCAGCCATGACCCCTACATTGAGAATTCGCTTAAAGGAGTAAAAGAATTGGACGTTGATGGCTGGTCCGGCTTCGCTATCATTATTTTGAATGATATCGCTGGTGGGGAAGGAACCTCCTGCACGCGTGGAAAATCCCCATCCATGACGCGGTGGCGTTAATCCATCCGATGTCGTCTGCGCTTGAACTTCTCCCAACCCGCAGACCGTTACCAACACGACAGCGACCATTATTCGTAATGTCGTCATAAAACACCTCCTCAGTAAAGAATATGAATGTAGAATATGAAGTCACATCAGTTGTTTCAGGTGTGGCTGCATCACGAGGGGGAGGTGATTCCTAAAGCCTTTTTCTATGACTAGGCGAGGCAGTATATGGACTAAAATGCTATCCGCTTTCTCTGACTAACGAAGGTGCATTATTCGCAGATGTTCGAATTTTTTGTACACACAAGGGTGACGCTTCTTTCGAGCCAAACCTGCTCGACGCACTCAACAAGAGATTAGTTTCGCTCGGGTTAAAAGAGATCTGACAATTGTTGATCGTCGAGTAGAAGCCCTCATGTGTACGCATGGCATTTGCTGAAATTCCTGCCAACATGTCTATGAATCGCTCTCTTAATGTCGATGGCGGCGATGTGAACGTTCACCACGAAATTTTCCCCGATGCCGTTCATTTTTCCACCCATGACGATGTCCATACCGCTTTGCTGAACCATAGCTATAACCATACCGATGACGTTTTTGGTGTTTCCAATATCGCTTAGCAAATGGTCGTAGGTGTGGACGCCCATAGTCTCGACCGTAAGAAGGCACGCCAAGACCGAGATGCACACCACCTGGACCAACGTATATGGAGAGACCCGTCAACTGGATTGAAACTGCGGAAGTCCCGCCATGAGAATCATTGCCAGCCCAAGCAGGAGAAAGGGTGAAACAGCAAAGCGTGATAAGGCCTGTCATGAAAAGTTGTTTCATTTTTCTTGCTTTTGCATAATTATTCAAATAAAAAGTTCTTTCATCCTGTGAGGTAGAGTGTGAAATATTCATGACTGGGTACCTCCTTGAATAAAATGGCGTCCGCTGATCGTTTTGTCTTGTTCCGCTCTTTGTTCTCAATCTAAATGAATGAAGTAGTAAGAAGATAGAATCATATAGATATTCTAAATACTAGTCAATATGAGTAGCATTAAGGACTCGTTATGGCGTACATATAGATAGTTAATTTAGTAAATACAATACCTTGTATCAAGATTCATTAAGTAGTACAATCTACTCTTCTGAAGAAGGCGAGAGGACAAGAAGATAGGTGCTAGCTCAATACCCAGGACATTCAAGATCATGAAGAATTTTTCTGACAAGGAAGTTGGGAGATATATTGAGGCGATCAATAAAGAGGCGGCGCAAGTCTGGATCAACGCCTTTGCACGAGAACCCAAATTACAACAAACCTATTACTGGACCTTGTTTTCTGAATTGTTTCTCAAGCAACTGCACAATTATCCCGTGACCATGAGCGATGCAGAGAAGATGATTCCTCAATTGTCGGCTTCACAAGCGAGACGCGCCATTCACAACGCCAAAGACGCACAATATCTTGAAGTGACTGATACTGGGGAAAGAACAAAATACGTAAAACTCACAAAAAAGACTGAAGAATTAATCAGAACGACCAGCTCGGCAGCACTTGAGAGCATGAAGGAAATTTTCGCGTAGACAAATTTCACATGTGACGTTGGGGCGAAATGTTTTGTTATCGACTTTGAGTTCTGTGTTTTTGATCTAAAAAAGTAACGGTTATCGTAGGTTCGTTAGGAGTGGAAGCGCATTAAGTCGTGTCTGACCCCTAAAAATTTATTTTTGAGAATTAGTCGAAATGGATGTGGTAGTGATTGAGGACGGAGGCGGTGACCAATCGAAGGCGGGATAGCGATTGGTTGTAATCAAGAACAGCCCGCCATTCACGGCCTTGTGCTAAACGAAGGTCATTTTGAAACTCTAACACGGATCGGGTTGTGCTTAAACCCAAACGTAAGCGATGACGCTCTGCTTTCAGCTGTTTTTCGGACAACGCTCGTGCGGTTTGGTTGCTTTGGATACGACGATAATTGGTCTCCACCTGACGATTGGTCTCTTTGACCTCAAGAATGATTTGTTGACGAAGACGCTGAAGAATGACTTCCTGTTGATTGGCTTCTAAGCGGCGTTTATCGTATTGGCTGCTGGCGGCTCGATTTCCTAAGGGAAATGAAAGGATCAGTCCTCCTCCCATATTTAAGAAATCTGTACTAATCATACTATCCCAACTCTTATTTGGATTTTTCCCTAAACCCCGTACGCCGACAAGTCCTTGAAGAGAAAGGTCAGGTAACAGTTGATTTTTCGCATAATGGGTATTGACCTCGGCGGCTCCGATATTTTTTTTGGCTTGTAACACTTCGGGACGGCTGGTCAGGGCCAGGCGAACGTGCTCGTTGAGTGTGCTCAGAGGGCGATCTTGAACGGGGGCATCATTCGGAATCAACGAATCCGTTTGTTGTAAATCCCATTCCGATGGGCTAAAGCGTTGACGCAACTGATCTTCTTGATCTTTGACAGTTTTATGAGCAAGAAAGATTTGCTCAACACGACTGGCTACCGCAGTTTCCGCTTGCAGTACGTCAACTTCGGACATGACACCTGATTTGACAAGGCTTCGATTATTTGCCAATAAGGCTTTAGCCGCTCGCCACGAGCCATGGGTAATCTTCAAATTTTCCCTGGCAAAGACCAACTCCCAGTACACTTGCTCAACTTGTGCAATGATTGAAACAATTTGATTGAGAAGCACAAATTCCTCAATTTCGGCAGAATTGCGAGCCAGGGTAATATGTACTGAATTGATGGTTGGTCCAAAATTACGAAGCAGTGGATGTGAAAGATTTAAGAACAGATTACTCTCATACGAGGGATTGAATAAAAAACCCGTCGATCCGGCAACGGAATTTCTTCCAGTATCAAACGTCAGTCCATACGTTCCACCCGTTAGTAAGCGTTGCGTGAGTCCAAAATCTACCCCCGTATCGTTTTGATCAAATTTAGCAGGCTCAGCGCCCTGGGTCGTACTCCCTAACCCAAACACGGGTCGGTTAAGTGGAGCTATGGACCGATCATAGCGACCAGCCAACTCCACAGACGGATCAAATTGGGCCTTCTGGAAGAGAATGTCATGCAGGCGTTGGTCTCGAGTATTTCGACTGATTTGGATATCCAAATTATATTCGAGGGTTTGGAGAATGGCATCGCGTAGACTCAGCGTCATCCCTAACTCTGAAGGGTACAAGGTCCCAACCGGTGGGGCCGTGCTCGTGGAGATGGCGGATGGTGAGGATTCAGCCCAGCCCCATGTAGGACAACAGATACAAACAAACACAATCACCGCAAACCAGCGTGGAACGGATACCCACTGAACAGATCTGGAAGGAACACGTCTCGCTATGGTCATTCGACAATGAATGAAAGAGTGAAGAGCATTTCTATGCGAGCAAAAAGCATCATGGAAGTCATCGATCATTGTGCTCGTACTATTGGTGAGCGAAGGAGGTGAGGATTGGTGGAGAGTAACAAGTGATTTCGAATGTGTTGACCTCAGTGCGTTAGATGACTGGGCCTGATGATGAGTGCAGAAGAGCGATGAGTGAGTCTACCCGAAGCAGTCTGTCATGGTGTGGATTGCCTTCTAGACCACAGACTTAATCCATGACGAATGTCGTGAAAAAAAGAGACTCTGTTTCAATCTAGTTATATTAGAGAATGGCTTCTTGTCTTTTTTCACCACTAATATCGGTTGATATTTGTTCGAGCAGAATCGGTTGTACAGAACAGATTGTCATTAATATAAATACGGTCAATCGTGAGTTATGTCAATCATCATATCGAGAATCAGTCTTTCAAATCACAGCTTTTCCACATCGGTATTATCAGCATGATCCCAAGACTCTGTGGGGTAATCTGTCACGTGTTAAGCAGGGTAGCATTCAATCCCAAAACCTCGGGGAATTTCGGTTCAGCGCAGTAGAGAAGCGCATACGGGTTTATCGTATGCCATGGTTCAATCATCAACCTTGTACATCTCAATTCGTCTGCATGCCCAAGTGGTCATTGCGACTGTTGAAGAAAGGACTCACATGAATATTCCAATGAACAGCAACAAAGAAAAACACGTCACAAACGGAAGTGCAAATGGTACGGAGAAAGAGTCGGCGAAGAAGAAACTCGATCCAGAAATGGTCGAAAAAATTAGCGCGATCCGCACGCGCATTCATTCGACATTCGGCCAAGTCGTCATAGCCATGACAGCGGTGCCGCGGTACCGGCATCAATCTGTGGCCGACCTCACGCATATGGTCATGGAACCGCTGATCCGAGATCGAGTGGCGATTGCGTCGCCCAAAACCACGGATGAGAACCCAGCACCAGCCACCTTGGCGGGCATTGCGATTTGGGCCAGTGTCTCTGAAGACGTGAATAGCAAAATTCAAGAACAAATTAAATCAGGAACATTTCCAATACGCCTTAAAGCTGATGACTGGACGAGTGGAGACATCACCTGGTTGCTGGATGTCATTGCGCCGTCACAAAAACTTTCGACGGCAGTGTTGGCCAATTTCCGACAGGTTGTTAAAGAAGGGCAGGTTCGGATCCATCCATTGGTCGCAAAAATGGTTGATCCAGAATTGCTCAAAAAAATGGGCGCGGCCCCCGTGGCAGCTCCAAAGAATGAAGAGCAACTCATGGAGGAAACTGGCAAAGGTGACAAGGTTGAAGAATTAGTCACAGCCTAAACAGAGGATATAACAAATAGAGCGAAAATTGATTGGGGAGTGGCGACATAAGTCGTCATTCCCATTGACTGTTCTTTGCACTATATTTCGAAGATAAATTCAGTCTCTTGATGAGGGAAAATCTTAAGAAGAGATTTTAAAGGACTCAAGCAGACGTTCATGGAATAATTAAAAAATTGACTCAAAATGCAACATGTGTGAAAGGCATTCTCTGCCCGGAGTATCTCGGCGGGAATGTTTTAAAGAGAGGGGCCCTGTGTTGGGATGGCTGGATACCGTTGGCAATGGAATGCTAGATGGTCGTTCAATTTCTACTATACGTGCGAACAATAGGCTTGCTAATGATCTATCTCGATTAGATTTTAAAAAGGGAAACTACGCTATGGCAATTTCAAAAATAGGGGTTAGGCCTGCGTAAATGTATTAATCTATTGATTTAACTTGAGCCTGTCCCATTTACGCCTTTGCACAACGGCATCAATCTTTCCAATAGACCGACTGAAGGTTGATGCATCTCGATGGAAATAGGCGGGTTGCCTTCAAGGTCTTTCATCGACTTGCCCGCTCCATGGCTACCTGACACCCATCTCGGTGTGGGGAATAAAGCAAGCCTGATCCCATTACAAATTCTCACCTAGTCCAACTCCATGCTGATAAGGAGAAATCGGGGAGGGGAGGAATAGATTTGGAGTTAGGGGCAATGTAGGTGTGAGGTGAAGGCAAGACCTGACCTCAAGAACTTATGTCATTAAAACATCGTATTGTCGTGCGCTGATTTCTCTGGAATGATTTGCAAAACATCCCAATGTTCAACTATTTTTCCGCTTCCATCAAAGCGGAATATGTCGATACTTGCGTAATCATCATCCCCTGGCCATTCTTGATAACAATGAAGAACAACATGGTTCTCTTCAGCGATGACACGTTTAACTTCAATTCGCTTGCCAGGGTAATCCTTTGCGATTTTGTCGAAAAATTGAATGAACGCCTCCTTCCCATCAGCAACAAGAGGGTTATGTTGGATATAGGTGTCGCCAACATATCGCTCTACCGCTTCAGCGGGCTTACATTGATTAAACATCAAATCGTAAAAGGCTTGGGCGTTCTTCTTATTCCGTTCCAGCTGCTGGCTCATGACAGTCATGCTCCTGTTTATTGGTAGTGGTAAAGAATACGAGGGAGAATAACATTGAATGTGTGAAGCCGATGTAAACCGTGCCGAGGTATGTGATTTGGTGTGATACCAGTTAGTCGGGTAAGTAAACGAGCAAGTTGTTCGGCTAACCGATTCACAACGACCCAAAGAGGACAGGCAGTTTAATCAAAATGTGGATCAAAAATAAATATAAAACATCAAACCATTTTCTAAATGATTCAAAATCGGGTTCTCTTCGAACAGATGGGGTGACGCGTTTGATCGGTGGAAATCTACCCCTAAGCTACCTTTATTGTAATCCTGGAGATGGGTTCTCAATACACCACGCTACCATTCATAAATCTTCATTCGATTAGACGAGCAGCTTGAAACATCTGTTTATATCTGCCCGGTGATAAACCTGTCGTTCGTTTAAATAATCGCCTGAAAAAAGAAGTGTCTAGATAGCCGACTTCTGCGCTCACGTCCTCAATAGCCATAGTTTCGTTCTCCAAGAAACGTTTAGCGTGTTCAATTCTTACGTTCTGTAGATATTCTATGATTGTCGATCCGGTAGCAGCTTTAAAGCGACGCTTAAGCGATCGTTCAGGGATCGTCATTGTTTCTTGTAATTGTTTAATGGCATCAATATCTTGATAGTGTTCAGTTAAGAATCCTTCACACTCTTTAGCGATTGAATCAGCATGCGGGGAATGACGAACAAGGCTCGCATAGGGTAATTGCCCTTCAGGATGCCACTTTAATAAATACACCTTGGCGATATGTAATGCGTCGCCAGCACTTACATGGCGAGCAATAATATGAAGAGCGAGATCATGCCAGGATGTTGTTCCTCCGGCGGTCACAATTCGACCATCGTCGTCTGCGTAGACGAGGCTTGATGCGGGTTTAAATTGAATCTTGGGATAATTGAGTCGAAAAATATCTTGATACCCCCAATGGGAGGTGGCCACCTTTCCATCCAATAATCCTGTTTCCGCTAATAGTATTGACCCTGAACACGCCGTACAAATTTCCGCTCCTTTCTGATAACTTCGAATAATCCAGTCAATTAATTTTGGATAACGTTCTTTGATGGATTCATCGGGACCAAGCCAAATCTCAGGCAAAATCACAATGGGTGCATAGGGATCATCATCCAGGGAATAGTGCGGTTGCACCGGAATCCCATTCCCACAACTGAATAATGCATCCCGAGTTGAAACAATTCGAACGCGAAAGACTTTGCGTTCGTCGTTCGACCTCACCAGTGTCTGCCATAAATTACCTGTCGCCGAGAGGACATCAATCATGCCATATAACGCTGATCCGGCTGTTTCAGGTATGGCGAGAATCAACACATCAATGACATTTCTAGCCTGTTTGTTCATATATTTAATTAAATAGTGGCATAAATAGCATTATTTCGACATCAATGCATCTTACCATGTTCTCGTTTTGAATATAGTATTTATTGACACGCTGCCGAGAAAACTCAGTGGCCAAACACTCATTCACACATTAATCGGAGGTACACATGAATACTCATTTAGCTCATTCAACGAACATTGATTCACATCGCGTGAATGGCGTCGACCTGAATGTATTAATGGAAACGATCAATGTCATCAAAAAAGAACCTGAAATGGGTGTTTGTAAATTTAAGGCATCCAACAAATGGTCATCTGGTGCACATAATGTCAGCGAGGTAGCTGAATTCTATGGTGCGAAACAGACGATGCAGCACAAGCAGACATTTTCACTCCACGCAGATGAACCTGCCATATTGGCTGGCAATGATGAAGGGGCGAATCCCGTTGAGCATTTATTGCATGGCCTGGCTTCTTGTCTGACAACCAGTCTTGTCGCCCATGCAGCCGTGCGGGGAATTCAAATTGACGAATTGGAATCAGAACTTGAAGGTGATCTTAATTTAAATGGATTTCTTGGTCTCTCACCAGAAACGCCTAAAGGATTTACACAAATCAGGGTCAACTTTAGAATTAAAGCCGGCGAGGAGGATATGGAAGTGCTTCGAACGCTGACTGAGTTCTCACCGGTGTTTAATACCCTTGTTAAGGGAGTACCGGTAGACGTAAAGATTGCTTCTAAAGACTGATAATTGTCATGGTTTTGCAGGCATGTCATTTGGCCAATAAATGGGATGCCTGCGTAAATGCTTTCATGTGTTAATTCATCTCGGGTATGTCCTCTTTCTGCCTGCGGAGACCGGTATCAATTTTTCCAAGAGACCGACTGCAGGTGGACGCATCTCGATGAAAATAGGCGGATTTTCTTCAATGTCTTTCATCGACTGGCCCGCTCCATGTCTCCGCCAAAAGGATTCCTGATACCCATTTCGATTAAGGGAATAGCGCAGGCCTGACGCCATTGAGGGTGAAGGTGAGGATATCGGAGAAAACCGAAAAGATAAATTCTCACCTAATCGAATCCCATGCCGGTACGTAGAAAGGCGGGAGGAGAAGGGGTTTAGCGCTAGAGACAATGTGAGGGTGATGTGTGAATGCAAGCCCTGCCCCCGTGACGGATCCGAGAACAAGGCGCCGGTCAGACCTTCCGCGCAAGATAAGCACTTGCCTGTAGAACAGCGGAGTCCGGGGATTGAATCCTCCCTGAGATCTTTCGTACTTTGCGATTCTCTCAAAAAAGCCTTTTGAAATTCTTATTCCCTACTTATTCACACACGAGTTTCATGATACCCTGAGACTCATGAAGATGAGAATATGGAGGGGAAAATGGTACATATGTATTTAACGAAATTAGCTGTATCTGGCTCTATCTTCATTGCCCTGCTAGCAGGTCCAACTTGGGAGATGGCTAATGCCTCTCCCATTCAAAATATTAATGTAGGGACTGCGAACGGCCCACCAGGTCGAACGAATATCCAAACTTTAGCTGATTTTGAAAATCACGTTCTACACTCAAGCACCAATCCAACACCCGAAGGGTTCGGGTTTAAGGACACCGATTCAAATTATCAAATTTCTCTTCAGAATTGTGGTCCAGGAAGCTCGACAAAATGCTTGCGAATTCGTAACCCCAATGGATATTACAAGAATTCAGCGGCTTTCAATCATTCACAAATATGGTGGGCAGGACCTCGAAAAGGTGAAAGTGCATTTATGAAGGAAACTCAGCGAGCCAATTCTCATAGTCTTTGGGTGAAAGGCTTTGATGAGCTGAAAGGTCATAAATCGGAGGTTAACTTTGATCTTGGGATGTATAACAAGCGACGAACACCATCAATAATGGCTAATAATAATCCCGAATCTGATAACATGCACGGATACTTCAAGGGCCATGTTAAAGATTGGGGGGGAGCACATCCAGGAGGAGTTTGGCGAGAAATACTAGTTCGTTCCAACCCTAACAGCCAACGATCGAATAAATTTTCCTATTTGGGCTATGATGCCTTTAATGGTTACTCAAACTTTTGGCAAGATTTTACGAGGTTTTATTATGTCTTCTCTTATAATCAAGAATTTAATGTATCTGCGGATGTTTTCCTCGATAACATTCTATACTTTTACGAAAATCCATTCATGGCCGGGTTCCCAAATTCCATGGTCAAGCATGGTGTCAAGGGGCAGACTGTAACATTCGATGCCATCGTATGGAATACACATCCCACGGACACAAGGACATTCCTTATCAGATGCGGTGGCTGGAATAATTCACAAGGAACTTCCTGGTCGAAATATGCTTGCGGAGGGATCTCAGCCATTGGAAATACAGGGTGGTTTTCTGTAACTGGGAGATCCCCTTTAAGTACCGGAAAGCTGGCTCCAGGTGAAGGATTTGTCTTTCATGTCACTGCCGAAATCCCAGCCACTGCACCAACTGGAGGATGGGGACGGATCAACTATAGTGTTAATGAAGACCCGTCAGACGTACCTAACCCGCAACCATATTTTGAATCAAGAAGTAATGTCAACATTACAGATTCCCGTTATGATTTGCCGGGAATTGGATATTCTTTTAAAGTGATTGCGGCGACTAGCGTAGGAATACCTGGAAGCCCACCGCCAGTAACCAATTTCAATGTGACCAGTGCAGGAGGTAGCTGGGCTGATCTGACATGGGTGTCTTCGGCAAAATCGCAATCCACTGATGAAACAACAAATGACCCGACGACAGCAGCATATGCTATTCGATACAGCAATCTTCCAATTACAAATGAAGCCTCTTGGAGAACTGCAGTTCCTGTAGAATCAGTCTCACCAGTTTTTGGGCCGAACATTCCTCAACGCTATTCAATTCGTGGGCTCAGAAAGAATACCCAATACTATGCAGCTATTCGAGTCTACAATGAAAATGGAATAGGGTCTCCTATCATCAGTAGACAATTCCAAACAATATCGTCTGATATTGATACCGGAAGTGGAGCAGTTGGCACATCGCCTCCATCTCCTCCGCATGATTTAATCCTCAGTCAACAATGATTGGGAGAATAAGACTGCACAACTAATAGGGGAACGCCTGCGCAAAGGCTTTAATCTATTGATTCAACTAGGGCATGGTCCTTTGGCCCACCGGCATTGATCTTTCCAAGAGACCGACTGACGGTGGACGCCTCGATGAAAAGAGGCGGGTTGCCTTCAAGGTCTTTCAGCGACTTGCCCACTTCATGTCGTCCCCAAAAGTGTTCCTGATACCCGTTCCGATTACGGCAACAAAGCAGCCCTGCCCCCATTGCCACCTCCCTCCACCTCATCTTCACTCCCCCTGGATCGTCACGATCACAATCCTGGTTCCACCCTCATTGCGGTGTTCCCCCAAATAAATCCCTTGCCAAGTCCCCATATTCAACACACCACTGGTAATCGGGATCGTGAGACTATGGCCCAAGAGACTATTCTTGAGGTGAGCCGGAAGATCATCACGGCCTTCATCAACATGGGTATACGACGCGTCCTCTTCTGGAACCAACGTGTTCAAGAATTGTTCAAAATCATCGCGAACTGTTGGATCGGCATTCTCATTGATGGTCAACGAAGCTGATGTATGCTTGAGAAACACGTGCATGAGGCCAACACGAATGTCGGATAACTCAGGAATTTGTCGCAAAATCTCATCGGTCACGAGGTGAAAGCCTCGTAAGCGTGCCTGTAATCTAATCTGTTTCTGAATCACCATAATCAAGCCTCCAAAATTCCCACACCAAGACAAGGACTCCTGTGTCCGCACGCCCAGCCCGTCTCCTTCTTTGTTAATCCCACCTCACGCTCTTTGAATATCTCTTAGATTTTCTCCTTTGTCTTCCCAAGCTCGGTGAGGCTCGTCTCCCACGGTCCGACTGTGGTCTCCTGCTCCATTACGTTATCCTGTTGTAGGAGCCCCAGCTCAACACTGTCGATCGGTCATAGAGTCAGGTTTACGTAAAGGCGTGAATCTAGTGATTAACCGTGGGCCTGTCATATTTACACCTTCGCACAACGGCGGTAATCGTTCCAATAGACCGACTGAAGGTGGTCGCATTCCGATGAAAATAGGCGGTGGGCATTCAAGGTCTTTCATCGACTTGCCCGCTCAATGTATCCTCCAAAATGGTTTCTGATACCCATTTGGATTACGGGAATAAAGCAGGCCTTACCCCATGACATTATAGGAGCGACCAAATGAATAATGATGAGGTGTATCGAGTAAAACATGAATAAGTACGTATCACTACTTCGAGGAATCAATGTAAGTGGCCAGAAGATTATTAAAATGGAGGACCTACGATCTCTTTATGAATCGCTGGGGTTGAAGAATGTTGTGACCTACATTCAAAGTGGCAATGTCATTTTTGAGAGTCCAACTGCGAAAACGACGACATTGAAAGAAAAAATAGAAAAGAATATCGAAGCGAGATATCATTTTAATGTACCGGTAGAAATCCGAACAGCTCGTGAGATAGAAGACATTCTCCATAACAGTCCGTTTGGGCATATTGATATCGACAAAGAGGGCACAACGTTTCTCGTCACATTTCTCTCCTCGATTCCTTCAGCGACATTGGTGCTTGGAATTCAAGCATTGTTACAGGCGTCAGAAAAATTAGCGGTTCGCGGCCAGGAGGTGTATCTCCATTGTCCAAATGGATACGGGAAAAGTAAGCTGACGAATAATTTTCTGGAGCAAAAGCTCAAAGTGAAAGCCACAACTCTAAATTGGAAAACAGTGAGTAAGTTATATGAGCTCACAAAATAGTGGGACCGCCTATAGTAAGGCCATGCATTTATTGGCTAAAAGTACATGGAGGGACTTTTTCTTGCAGCGCGTTCTCTGTTGTTGGCAGATGACAGGTCAATTTCGGTCAGACCAATGGGAAATATATCCGTCGACGCAATTTTGTTACATGGACCCATCAAAGAAATGGCGTCTTAATGTGCGAAATGAATATTGCATGAAGGATGCATTGACGCAATACGTGATATTTTGTCTCTTCTGCGTAATAGGATCTGGTCTGCGCAAAGGCTGTAATATATTGATTCAACGTGGGCATGGCCCTTTGCGCCGTTGCACACCGGCAGCAATTTTTCCAATAGACGGACTGACGGTGGATGCATCTCGATGCAAAGAGGCGGCTTGAATGCAAGACTTTCATCGACTAACCCGCGCCATGTATTCACCAAATAGGTTCCTGACACCCATTACATGAAGGCAAGAAAGCAGGGCTGAGTCGATGACTCTGTATCCCGCCTTGCTCAACACCATTCTGTGCTTCGGCTTCTTCGGTACTCATGAGAGTTACGGTTTCCTTGCTCCTACCTGGTCTTGTCCTGGTTTTGTCTTGTGACAGGGTCTGGGTGGTGTAAGTTAATCCACTGCTTGACTAAACCGACTAGTTGGTCTAGTATGAAATGGATGGAAGTCACAAGCACACAAGAGAAAATTTTACAGGCAGCCAAAACCCTGATGCTTTCTAAGGGGTATCCGGCCACGACGGTTGATGAAATTTGTGCGAAGGCAAAAGTCAGTAAGGGAAGCTTCTATCATGCGTTTTCCTCAAAAGAGGAATTGGGAGTGAGCCTTCTGGAATGGTATCACCAGGGAGGGACTGAAAAGATTTTTGGCGGATCGTTTAATGAGGTGAAAGACCCCAAGAAGAAAATGTTGGAATTTCTTGATCATGTGGATCGATCATCCAAGGAGCTGTGGCACGACGGTTGTCTTTTAGGAAACCTTGGAATGGAACTGGCCGAAACCAGTCCCAAAATACGTCTTGAAGTCTCCAGTCATTTCAAAAAACTGACTCATCGCTTGGAGGCAATCTTTGAACCGGCAGCCCAAAGCAAAGCCGCAAACGGTGGATACTCGGCAAAAGAGTTGGCTGAACAGTTTCTGGTCATGTTGGAAGGATCCATTGTGTTGGCGAGAGTGAATAAAGACTGGGGGGTTGTGAAGCGAGGGTTTCAGAATTTTAGAGCCCATCTTCAGTCACTTTCTCAATAGATTTTATTTGCCATGAAAATAGACCAACTAGTCGGTCTAGTTGGAATTAAATGAACAATGACTGTGGCAGTATTCACTGAACAAACAGGAGATCAACAGATGAACGGTCGCACCAACGCGATTGACGAAAACGCATGGCAAGTATTGATGGGGAGAATAGTAGGCGACCTCGGTGCCTCAACCAGCCGTGTCCTCGTGCTGATTGGACAGCAACTGGGATTGTCCAAAGCCCTGGCCGAGCACGGGCCGCTCTCGGCTGAAATCCCGTTCAATATGAGTTTAGAAGCTCGACGGTAAATCTCTCCAGGTGTGGGCCGTTTGTTCAATTGCTTTAAGTGGCTCTATCTGTGGGGGAGTAGGCATGGGAAGAATCACGAGTATCGCATAGGTCAGTTATTTTATGTACATCAAGAAAGGAACATCATCATGTCCAATCAAGCGATTCAAGAACACACCATGATCAATGGAGTGAATGTCGATCAGCAGGAAGAAACCATTCAGGCTGTGAAGAAGCAACCGGAGTTGGCCCAATTCCAGTTTCGAGCGCACAACCAGTGGAAGGGTGGGGGCCACAACCAGATTCATGCCGATACGTATTATGGGACGTGCCAAGAGCTTCAACGGAACGAGTCCTTCGCACTCACAGCAGATCAACCATCAACCTTGTTAGGCACCAATAAAGGGCCGACTCCATTTGAATATCTGTTGACGGCGCTGTCTTCCTGCCTGACCACGTCACTGGTGTATCAAGCTGCGGCTCAGGGAATTACGATCGATCGATTAGAATCTGACTACGAAGGGGATATCAATCTACAGGGCATTCTGGGTGTGAATCCTGACGTACGGAAAGGGTTCGAGGAAATCCGCGTCAGGATCAATGTGGACTCGAATGCAGACACGGACATGCTCCGTGGATTGCTGGAAAACTCACCTATTCTTGACGTCATAAGAAATCCCACGCCCGTCAAGATAGAGTTTGTCACAGAATGATACTCGTCAGGCATGGGCCGCTTGATCGAATATTTCAAGTGGTCCTGCCTGAGAGTACGCATGGGAAAAATGAAGACGTATCGACAGTCATTTCACGAATGTCCATAAAGAACGGAGCAAGCGCCCATGTCACACGATGGGTTATTCGGTCATCTTTACGGAGAGGTCATGGTATGAGTGTGAGCCCTACTGAATTTCCTCAGGGTTGCTCTTTCTTTTGTCATCAACATCATCATCAGACTCCCAATACTCTTTGAGAGTATCCCAATTTTGTAAGAGACTTTGTTTTATATGCTCAGCTTCCATATCATTTGACGCATCCGCCATGGGACCAATTTTCAAAAACAGACAATCGTCAAATTCACAGCCACCAATATCAAAAGGACCTCCACTGTACAAAATATTACAGGACTTAAATCTACAATCAGTCAATTTTTTGTTTGAAATTGAAAAATTTATCCCTTCCACTTCCAAGTCTTTGACCATTTCGTAATCAGGCTTAGGTTTATTCATGGCTCCTCCATTGAAAAATTTGATGAACAAGGTATGAGAATACGCTCTTCGGTTCCTTGTTGAGCTAACATCGCGCAGACCGGCGCGTGAGGTCAACCGAATGCAGAGGCGGCAAAAGAAGGGAGTGGCCAAGTCTCAGAATTGAACGCGCTGTGAGGTTGAGCCTCGGTATAACCCCTTTACAAACTTTCAACTAATCCAACCCCATGTTGGTAAATAGAAATGAGGGAGAGGAGAAGGGTTTTGGCCGGATCAGTATACGCCGAGATGAATTCAGATGCCGTTTTTCTACGTGACGTAAATGACTCCAGGTAAACCCTTCAGGTCCGCGTCTCCTGTGACCACTTGTGCGCCCTGATCCTTTGCCGTTGCATACACGATAGCATCGGCCATGGCTAATCCATGTCGGAGGCTCAAATCTGCGGCGAGGTAAGCTATGGATTCCGTAAGTTCAATAGTATGGGATGCACTGAGTTGGGCTGAAAATAAGAGGGATGTCTCTTCACCTTTCTCTCGTTTAATGATTTTGTATACTTCATAAATAACGATAGTTGGTGTGATGCGCTCATACCGAGGGGCGAAATACGTAGCATAGCGATTGGCGAGTGAGCCACCTGTAAAGAATTCAATCCATCCGCTGGAATCCATGACAATCTTCACAGGCGGTCTTTCTTTTCCCGAATAGCGGACTTGGCCATCCCCTTAAGGGCACCCTTCAATTCTTTGAGCGGCATTTCCGGTACTAGGGTAATCACTCCACCCTTTTCAACGACTTGCAATCGCTGCTGCGGGCAGAGGTGGAGTTTCTCTCGCACGTCCTTGGGGATCACAATTTGGAATTTTGGTGAAATCGTCGTCGTGGCCATCTGGAACCTCCCTACTAATTGCTGATCGATCATGCTATCGTCATACCAGCCATCCGTCAAGCGTCTGACTTTCCTCAAAGATATTTGAAGATTCGCTCACTGTGTACAAGCTTTTCCTCTGGAAGAATTCACAGGGAAAAGGGAACTATTCTGAAAACTCTGGAATGTAGAAAGGGACTCGTGAGTATATGTTAATGCAAGACCTGACCTTGGTTACCAAGCCAGACCTCTTCACTGTATATTATAAAGAAAGCAACTTGACCCCATTACAAATCCTCACATAATCGCAGCCCATGTGGGTAATGAGAAAGAGGGCAGGGAAGAAGTGATTTTGGGCTAGGGCAATGTGAGTGTGATGTGTGGATGCAAGACCTGCCCCTAATTAACGAATAAACAAAACTCTCAACGATCTCTTCACGGCATTTGTCATTCCTTTAGAGGTGTTCCTTGAGTGGCATTGTGGGAGTGTTGAATACTACAAATTGCAAGAGCCATATTATCCTCGATAATCACTGAGGCTCCAACTGCAAGAGGCTGTTCAAAAAAGTCCGTCCAGCAAGGCCGCAGCCATTTTTATGCGCGGAGCGTATCTTCTGTACGTGAGCACAGAAAACTGGCGACCTGCCTGCGCGAAGCCGCTTTGGCAGGCATGGAACTGCTAGCCTCTCAGCCGTAGCCTTGGCGAAGGCTGGCGGCTTTTTTCAATAGCCTCATTGTATTCCGATTGAGCCAAGAGTCCGAGATTGCCTTGTGAGATAGGTGTATATGTTATAACATCAGTTATAACCAAAAAGAGGAGGCCAACGATGTTGGATATGAAGGTTCGTAAAGTCGGCAATTCTCTGGGAGTGGTGCTTCCGAAAGAAGTGCTGTCGCGGCTGAAAGTACAAGATGGTGATAAAGTTTTCTTAACCGAAGCGCCGGATGGCAGCTATCGGATTACGCCCTATGATCCTGAATTTGGAAAACAACTCACAATTGCAAAAAAGTTCATTGCGCAATATCGCAATACCTTGCGGGCTTTGGCTAAATGAAGGAACCAGTTTGGGTCCTCCATCAGACGGTGCTGGCCGTCCATGATGTGCTCCTCGCAGAGTTCGGGGGCGGACTTGGTATGCGTGACGAATCCTTGTTGGAATCAGCACTCGCTCGCCCCTTGAATCTTTGGTCTTACGAAACCCCCAATCTTGTTTGGTTGGCCGCGGCGTACACCTACGGAATTGTGAAGAATCATCCGTTTGTGGATGGGAATAAGCGCACCGGCTATGTGATTGGCGGGATTTTTCTGGAACGAAATGGCCACATCCTGAATGCTTCGGAAGAAGAGGCTACGGCAGCGATCATG
>JAJDBQ010000153.1 GCA_029261255.1 Nitrospirales bacterium | reverse complement strand
AAGGAGCCGACGCGGCCTAGCGGGCGCATGAGCAGGCAGCAGCTCTGAAAGCGGCGGAAGCGGCAGCGATGGCGAAGGCTCTAGCAGCCGACGCGGCGAAGCGGGCGCATGAGCAGGCAGCAGCACAGATAGCGGCGGAAGCGGCAGCGATGGCGAAGGCTCAAGCAGCCGAAGTGGCGAAACTAGCGAAAGAGCAGGCCGCGATCCAAAAATCCGCTGCGGCAAAATCTGTCGCTAAAGCCTCCTCTGCTAAAGCTGTGGCAGTGCCGAAGAAGACGGCTCCTCGAGACTTGGGTAATGTCATTGGCTCAAAAGAATGCGGTGAATGTCACAAAGCGGAAGTGTTTACATGGAAAGACTCGCATCATGCAACGACGTTCAATTTATTGCCTCGAAAGAAAAATACCAAAGCTATTTCGAAGAAAATGGGTATTCGTAGTGTAAAACGTGATAGTGCTTGTCTGACCTGTCACTTCACATCAAAAATCACCGACGGGAAAGAAAAAGCTATTTCAGGAATATCTTGTGAGTCGTGCCATGGGCCGGCAAAAAAGTGGATAAAAATCCACGGAGACTATGGCGGGAAAAAAGTGACGAAGGAAATGGAAACTCCTGAACACAAAGCCGATCGTTTCGCAAAAATTGAGGCTGCGAATATGATTCGCCCCAATGATCTCTATCGAGTTGCTGAAAATTGTTATCAATGCCATACCGTACCCAATGAAAAATTGGTCAATGTCGGTGGCCATAAGGCCGGGAGTGATTTTGAGCTGGTGTCATGGTCACAGGGGGAAGTCCGACACAATTTCTTAAATTCGTCTGATAAAGGCAATAGACAGGCTTCTCCAGAACGGAAGCGACTCATGTTTATTGTGGGGCGTGCATTACATCTTGAATACAGTTTGCGTGGAGTTGCGAAATCGACGCAAAAAGCCGAATACGCAGTCACGATGGCTAAACGTGCGGCGAAAATTAGGAAGGATCTGACAGCTATTCAAAAAATCGTCAATATCCCTGAGATTACAAATATGTTGAATATTGCGAAGAGCGTGAAACTGAAACTAAACAATGAAGCCGCTCTTCTGGTCGCGGCTGATAAGGTGGCTCAGGAAGCTCAAAAGCTCGCAAAAACGTACACGGGAAAAGAATGGACAGGATTGGATAAATATATTCCTACAAAGTTTAAAGGAAAAGCTGGTGTGGCCCCACCTCCTGGGCAATGATACGCGTCTTTTAGCTCTGATTGATCGTGGCTTGGGATTGGTCAGGGCATTGAGAAACAAACGGATGATCGTGGTGAGATTCCAGTATTACGAAAGATGATGCTTGCTATCAGAATCATGCTATATCGAGATATGTGATTTTTTTAAATGGTACCTCTAACAGGACATCGTAAAATCACTGTTGAAGTATAGTTAATGGAATACAAGTTTGCTCAGGGTATCGTCTGCCCTGAGTGTGTTTTTTGTCCGATGTTCATGTTTCCGGACGCATCTGATTTCATTTATTCAATAAGGTCATATGGACAGCGATATCACAATTATTGAGTCAAGCCGCATGCCTCTTCATGTCGCCGTGGAGATGGAGGATGGTGTTGTACAAGAGCGTACCTTTACGCATTCGTTTCGAATCGGCCGTGCTCCTGAATGTGAGTTCCAATTGATGGATAATTTGGTCAGCCGTGCTCATGCGGAAATTTGCTTTGAGGCTGGCCATTGGTGGGTGAAAGATCTATCGAGTACCAATGGCACCTACCTGAATGGAAGTCGTGTGGATCGGGCACTTCTGCCTCCACAATCCAAGGTCGAAATCGGTGAAATAACCAACGAATCCCATGTGATTTTTTGGTTAGGTATAAATGAACCCCCCTCCGTTGATCAATCGCGCTCTGCCATAAGTGCCTCAAAGGATCAAGCGTCGATCTCTCAGGCGTTACCTACTTCTCTTGCTTATCCGTTGAGCGTTCAATTTATTGATGACAAAGGAAAGACAAAAGAGGCGGAATATCGCACACCCTTTACACTGGGAAGGTCTCCAAAGAGTGATTTTTGTCTAGATATCCAATTAGTGAGCAAGACGCACGTTCGATTTACATTTAAGAATGACCAATGGTGGATCATTGATGCTCAGAGTACCAATGGAACTTATCTAGACGGAAAAAATATTTCTGAAATTGCGCTTCACGAGAAAACGAAAATTGAGCTTGGTTTGGGTGGGCCTGTTATTTGTGTTGAACCACACCCAACGCTCACTCAAATAATGGTTGAGCAGAAAAAAGTCATTAGCAATCCTCGATACATTGAGGAATCGAAGGATCTTCCCCAGTCTCCAGCACGAGTCGAAGATCAACCACAACAAGAACGCGATGAGGATGACCTCACAGGTCCACAATTTATTCGCCCTCCCAAGCGTTGGGATGAATCCTTCGGTCCTAATATGAACCAGGCCATGGTTGACCGCATTCTTGAGGTCCCGCCTTTTAAAGACATGGACCCGAAGGCTTTTTCGTCTGCCACGCCATTAAGGGATATCTTGCTGCATGATACACGGATTGTACGGTATCAACCGGGTGATATTGTGTTTCGGCAAGGGGAATTCGGCAATTCTGCTTTTTTCATTTTATCCGGGTCTGTGCGGCTCCTTCTTGAAAATCTTCCTGAATGGGCGAAAAACGAGGGAGATCACGAGCGAAAAGGTTTTCTGGAAACACTTGCCCAGTTGTGGAAAATTCCTAAATTTCCAGAAACGCGTGATTTTTCTGGTGGGTCTCAATCGTCTCAATCTTTGAATAACAATACACAGAACAATACATCCCAGATTTTCTTACAAGATTTTTCTTCTATTTTAAGTAAATTCGGGAGAGCGATCTTAACGACTGGAGAGTTTTTTGGCGAATTCTCGGCTCTCGGACGCACACCTCGAACAGCGACGGTTATTTGTGATCGCCCCACTGAAATCGTTGAAATACGTTGGCAAGGCCTTCGTGATTTACGGTCCCGCTCTCCAGCGTTAAAGGAGCATATTGATTCGGTCTATCGTGAACGGAATCTCGAGCATCATTTTCGCGTTACACCAATCTTTCAACACATGACAGATCTGCAATTAAAGCAAGTGGCTGAACAGACGACATTTGAGACCTATGGAAATTTTGATTGGCACACGAAATTCAAGAATTTAGCAGATAAAAATACCTCGGAGCGAATTGAGGACGAGCCTATCATCGCGAATGAAGGAGAGTACCCAAATGGGATGATTCTTGTTCGATCAGGCTTTGCTCGACTCAGTCAACGCTTAGGTGAGGGGCATCGAACCTTGAGCTTTCTTCAACGAGGACAGACTTTTGGTTTTGATGAACTGCTGCATAACCATCGGTCTGCCGAACAAATTCCTTTGCAATTTAGTCTGCGGGCTATCGGTTATGTGGACCTGCTATTTATTCCAACTGTCGCTGTGGAAGAAATTATTTTCCCGACTATTCCTGCTGACGCCTTACCTGCACTTCATGATCGTGCATCTCGACCGACTGAATCCTTCTCTTCCAAAGATGAGGGTGATCGGTTGAATCTAGATCCTGAGATGGTTGAATTTTTAGTTGGCGAGCGTTTCATCAACGGGACAGCCACGATGGTCATTGATCTTGATCGATGCACGCGATGCGATGATTGCGTTCGAGCCTGCGCAGCCACTCACGATAATAATCCTCGTTTTATTCGGCACGGGAAGCAATTTGGACCTTATATGGTTGCCAATGCGTGTATGCATTGCGCTGATCCGGTGTGCATGATTGGCTGTCCAACAGGAGCCATTCATCGAAATGCCTTTCATGGGAATGTCATCATTAATGATGATATCTGTATTGGCTGTGCGACCTGTGCCAATAGTTGCCCCTATGACAACATTCGAATGGTTGAGACTCGAGACAAAAATGGGAATGTGTTTTTAGACCAGGATTCTCATAAACCGATTATGAAGGCCACGAAATGTGATTTATGCTCGGATCAACCTGGAGGGCCTGCTTGCCAACGAGCATGTCCCCACAGTGCGTTAACTCGCATAGGGTTGCAAGACTTAACACCTCTGGCTGAATGGA
The DNA here is from genome assembly GCA_029261255.1 of Nitrospirales bacterium. Classification (GTDB taxonomy): domain Bacteria; phylum Nitrospirota; class Nitrospiria; order Nitrospirales; family UBA8639; genus Nitrospira_E. The sequence continues at coordinate 16,826 of JAJDBQ010000153.1, read as the reverse complement.
TGCAGCGATGAGCACTCGGGTCGTTAAGCAATTTGAGGATTATTGGATATGGGGAATTCTTGCGCTCGGGGTCGTCTTGGGATATCACTTACTCACTCTATCGCTCATTCGGACCAACATCCTCTCTGGAATTTCTCTTTTTGGCCTCTTACTGAGTTTAGCCTTATTCAGTGTTCGTAAAAAAGTTCCGTTTCTTCCTGTGGGTACAGCAGCAGGCTGGCTGAAATTCCACATTTATTGTGGATTATTTTCTGTTGTGTTATTTGCCGTACATATAGGCGTTGGTCTTCCCAATGGCTATCTTGATGTTTCTCTTGCCATTGTCTATCTAGGAGTTGTGAGCAGTGGACTTGTTGGGTTGGGTTTGTCTATCTGGATCCCGAAGCAATTGGCCAACTGTGGCGAAGAAGTGATCTTTGAGAGAATTCCCATTTTGCAAAGACAGTTGAGGAAAGAGGCTGAAGGTTTGGTCGAATCGACAGGAAATGGCGAGTTCGGTAAATTTTACATCAGCCAGGTGGTCCCTTTTTTTGAAAGAACGCAGTATTCTCATACGCACTTTTTCAACAACGATCGAACACGACAAGAACTGCTCAATAACCTCAGAGCCAAACATTCATTTTTTGGGGCCCTGGAGCGAGAAAGTGCTCAACACTTAGAAGCACTCATTCATACGAAATACAATCTTGATCGACATGCGACATTCCAAGGATTTCTCAAAGGTTGGTTGTTTATTCATATCCCGTTAACAGCGAGCTTATTACTTCTATCCATGACACATGGAATCATCGCGTACCTCTATTCACCTAGATTTTTTTAGGTCATCTTCCTATGGCCTTGCAAGATCATAGTTTCAAGCACAGTAAATACGAGCGTCCGAATCAAGATTGGATATGCGGATGGTCTAAAGAAGGGTGGAGCTGCAAGATTGGCCCACGTGAGAATGGGTCTTGTCGTGCGGCTTCTGAATGTTTTCCAATAAAAAAAGGAGACCGATGGTTTTGCACGCGTCAAGAATCTGATGGTGGGCCTTGTCAGGAAGGCCCGTTGCCAGCTGGAAATTGCTCGATTCCTATTCCACCATGCCAACCAATTCTCTCACTCAGGAAACGTCGGGGACGTGTCTCTTTTTGGACAATTGTTCTCACTCTCGGGATCCTGTTTCTTATTCTTCCGTATCCCAATGGGTCTGTGCTTGTTTCTCCTGGTGACATACATGCTGTGCATGGGAATTTCGGAGAACAGTGTGAGCGGTGCCATTTGACGTCTTCTGAGCACGTCGCCGTGCCTGTTGTTGACGGTCTATCGAAGGCTGAAAGCATAGGGGATAGCCAGCTTTGTCTCAGTTGCCATCAATTTGGTGTGAATGGAATGCGTGTGCATAACCAATCTCCGAAAGCCTTAGACGCTGTGACGGGACGATTGAAATCGATCCAGGGCGTTCCTTCTCCACCCCTCTCTCTTCGGGTTCTTAATTGGTTGCCTGATGGATTTCATGCTCCCTCTCAATCTACGGCTTGCGGGACATGTCATCAAGAACATCAAGGGAAATCCTCGAACCTGCAATCCATGGACGACCAATCGTGTCAAGTGTGCCATACGATACAATTTTCAGGATTCGGTGATGGACACCCTGAGCTAGAGACCTATCCTTATAAGAGAAGAACTCGTGTTGCATTCGATCACAATTCCCACATCGACAAACATTTCCTGAAGGAAGACAAGAATAATGACTTTGGATCATGTGATAGCTGTCATGGTCTCAGTTCGACGAATCAGACTATGTTTACGAAAGCCTTCAACACGTCCTGTGCGAAATGCCATACGCAGGAACTAAAAGGAATTGGAAACGAGGCTAGCCTCGTGTTTTTTCGTCTCCCAGAAATCGACTTGTTCTCGCTTGGAGAGAAACGTATCGGTGCGTGGCCCGAAGATCTCAAAGGCGATCTTGGGCTAGAGCAAGATTTGACCCCGTTCATGCGTCTTCTCTTAGAGACGAAATCATCCGCCACGGTCCCCCTTGCTCAACAACAATTGTCCACGTTAGCAGGCGATTTCACGCTTCTTCAGGAACACGGGCATTTGTATGATTTAGAAAGTGCTGGGCCTGAAGTCCTGGAGGCATCAGAACGGATCATCTGGGCCATCAAGAACTTACTGTTTGAATTAAGCACTCAAGGGCAACAGGCCATAATTACTCGACTGAAAGGAAAAAAAATTAGTTCGGCCCTTGGCCGCACTCTCGGTAATAAAGAGCTGAGTGCTCTTGCCGCACAACTTCCCATTGGCGTTCTTCAAACCGCTCAACAAGCATGGTTTCCTCGTCTCGAGGAGGAAATCAGAATTCGTAGAAAGGCCAATCAAGAGTCTGGTCGCGCAGTATCTGATTTGTCATTGAGTCCTGCAATTTTTGCACAGGAGAAGAGCTCCTTCTCATATGATCCGTCAGTCATCGGTGAGAATGAGGATGGAGACTTTGATCTAGAGCGTATGCTGGAGGGTGCAGCGTCTAAAAACACCGGAATCGGAGGTGATGACATTTTCACGGATGATAGTATTGGAGATGACATTTCAAGCCAGTCTTTCTCCGAAGAAGAAGGCGCGGACGAAGAAGTCTCAGGCGTTGTGGTTAATGGACAAGAATCAGAAGAAGAAGATGTCGATCCAGCTGAAGTGCAAGAACGAGACAAGAAGCGAGAAGGAGGCGTTTCAACAGGCGGTTGGTATCACAGCAATAGTGATTTTAGTATCAAGTTTCGACGGTCTGGGCATGAAGATAGATTTTCGTATGCGTGGTTAAATTTGGCAAATGATGTTTCTTCTACTTCTATGAATCCTTCGGGATCTCAGTTGTTGGCACATTTGGCGAATAGCTTTGGGAGTGGGAGTTGTCTTCGATGCCATAGTTTGGATCAACAGAAGGATGAGAATGATCAAATGTTTCGGCAAACAATTAATTGGTCTAGCTTTCGTCAAATTCCACATTATCAACCCAGTACGCATTTCAGTCATGGCTCTCATTTTAGTTTAGTTTCGAAAGAAAAAACATGTCAGACATGTCACATGCGAAAAGAGAGCGAAGAAAAGGATTGGACTAAAATATGGTTTGAGCAAAACACGAACCCTTTGAAATATTCCAGCAATTTTAAGCCGATAGCCAAGGAGACTTGTTCGACGTGCCATCAAAAGAATTCTGCTGGAGAGCAGTGTCTCTTATGCCATAATTATCATATCGGTCAATCCTCAGTGAAATTAGTGAATCAATGAGTGGTAGCGATATCTACGAATGAATGAATCCCCAAGATTTTCGCTTGAGGTCTGGAAGTAAGATCTCTTCTCAAGAAGGTTTTTCGAAACGAGAGACGGGCATTCTGTCAGTATGTTTGTGTAATTTTCATCAAGGAAATTCGTTAATAATCCTCTATTCTGCAGAATTCTTCTCTCCTGGCTACCACCAGCCGAAGTTGCTGATTCATCAGAATTCAGATAAGTATCTGGCGAGGCCGCTTTTCAACAAAGGCCGCTGTATTTTGCCAAGCATGAAACCATGCACATGGTCTCTGCTGGAACACCGATCTTACTTCAGCGCGGTTTTGAGTTTTTTGGTGAGGGTTTTGATCTTGGAGAGCATGGCAGGATCTTTATGTTGCTCGGCTATGGTACGGACAAGGGCACTGCCGACAATGACGCCGTCAGCAAATTGAGCCACGTTATGGGCTTGTTCAGGCGTTGATATGCCAAATCCTACCGCGACCGGTTTTTTTGACTGTCTTTGAATGGCCTGTACATTCTTTTTCACCAGAGTTAAATCGGTGAGCTGCGCTCCGGTGATGCCAGTGATCGAAACATAGTAGATAAAGCCATGTGTCCGTCGACTGACTGCTTTCCGTCGCTCAGGAGTGCTCGTGGGAGCTAAGAGGAAGGTCACAACCGGGCCACCCGCTGCCATTGTGGTCTCATAGAGTTCATCGGATTCTTCTGGTGGCAAATCGGGGACAATGAGACCGTCGACTCCAGCTGCAACGGCCTCCGCACAAAATTTTTCTAATCCCATCGCCAGCATGGAGTTGTAATAGGTCATGAAGATGATTGGAACAGACGTTTTGGTTCTGAGAGATCGAACGGTCGAAAGTATTTTTTTGAGCGTTGTGCCTGATTGCAGTGCGCGTTCTGCTGCCTGCTGAATGACGGGCCCATCAGCTATAGGATCAGAAAATGGCACACCCAATTCAATCAGATCTGCTCCGCCTTCCGCTAAGGTCAAGACCAGGGATTCGGTCACGGCCAAAGATGGATCACCCGCCATAATATAGGGGATAAGGGCTTTTTCCCCTTTAGCGTGTAAGTCGTCAAATGTTTGTTGAATACGATTGTTCATTGTTTAGTGAAAAATTAAAAGGAAATGGGAAAGTTCACGGTACATTTCTTTTCAGAATTTCTTGCTTCTCACTTCTCACTTTTTCCTTCTTACAGTGGGATGCCGCGCATGTTTGCAATTTGTTGTACATCTTTATCTCCTCGCCCAGAAAGATTCATGAGAAGGATCTCATTTTTTTTCATCTTTGGAGCTATTTTGACGACTTCAGCAACGGCGTGAGCACTTTCCAATGCTGGAATAATACCTTCGGCTTGCGATAACAAGTCGAAGGCGGCCAAAGCCTCTTTGTCGGATATTGACGTATATTGAATGCGTCCGGTGTCATGGTAAAAGCTATGCTCTGGGCCAACAGCGGGATAGTCTAATCCAGCCGAGACTGAATGAGTCAGATTCACCTGGCCATCCTGGTCTTGTAGTAGATAGGTCATGGTGCCGTGTAACACGCCGGGTTTTCCACCAGAAAAACGCGCAGCATGTTTCCCGCTTTTTATCCCATGACCGCCAGCTTCAACGCCGACCATTTTGACTTTTTTGTCGTTGACGAACGGATAAAATAATCCCATGCTGTTACTTCCCCCGCCAACACAGGCCACGAGGCAATGAGGGAGACGACCTGCCTGGGCAACAATCTGCTTTCGAGCCTCTTTACCAATGACCGCTTGAAAGTCTCGAATCATCATCGGGTAGGGGTGTGCACCCAATACGGAGCCTAGGAGATAATGCGTGGTGCCGACATTTGTGGTCCAATCACGCATGGCTTCGCTGATGGCATCCTTTAATGTGCGACTCCCAGCGTTGACTCCTGTGACTTTGGAGCCCAACAAACGCATGCGAAAGACGTTGAGGGCTTGGCGTTCCATGTCATCCGTGCCCATGTATATTTCCGCTTCAAGGCCGAACATGGCAGCCACAGTTGCCACGGCGACACCATGCTGTCCGGCACCCGTTTCGGCAATCACTCGTTTTTTCTTCATGCGGCGCGTGAGGAGGGCTTGGCCTACGGCATTATTAATTTTATGTGCACCGGTGTGACATAGATCTTCTCGTTTGAGATAAATTTTTGCACCACCAAGCGTTTTGGTGAGGCGTTCTGCAAAATACAGGGGTGTGGGACGACCGACAAAATTTTTGAGACAAGCCTGTAATTCTTGTTGAAATTGTCTATCGCGTTTAATTTTTTGATACGCGTGATTGAGTTCATGCATGGCAGGCATGAGCGTTTCGGGCACATACATACCCCCGAATTTCCCAAAACGACCATGTTTATCTGGATGTGTTGCCATTGTGAGTTATACTCAAAAAGTTTAAAAGAGGGGAGTATAGCGATGAAGCTGCTAACACTCAAGGCGTGCGGCTTGAGTAAATGCACGAATTTTTTCGTGATCTTTTTTTTGTGGGGTGTCTTCGACACCACTACTTACATCAACGCCATACGGCTGAACGTGTTGAATGGCTTCTTGCACATTGATGGGTGTTAATCCTCCAGCCAAAATGATTGGAGTGACCTTGGCAACTTCGCGGGCTAAAGACCAATCCACGGTTTGTCCCGTCCCTCCGTAGGCTTGAGATGAAAAGGCATCGATCACAAATCCTTTAATGCCCATTCGTCCTTTATATTCAGCAAGTGCAAGCAAGCTGCGACGATCACGCAGCCGAAGTGCGCGTAGGACGGGTCGACCGAGGGATTCACAAAACGTTGGCGTTTCATCACCGTGCAATTGAGCGAGGGCTAAACCACATTCGTCAAATACATTTCTGACGGCAGCGAGATCGTGATTCACGAAGACGCCTACAGGGAGGACGAACGGTGGGAGGTTGGCAATGATACGTTTCGCAACGGCCGGTTTGATGGCGCGTGGACTTTTCGTATAAAACACGAAGCCTAACGCATCCGCTCCAGCTTCTACGGCAGTCTCAGCATCTTGAAGATTCGTGATCCCACATATCTTAATTTTAATGGACATGTCTGGCGGCTATTCTCAATGGCGATACACAAATGTGACGTTGTCTGGTCTATACCCAACGAACTTCAGATTGTTCTTCAACCGGGGATGGTACTGGCAGTAACTCTCGAATTTTTTCTTGGATGGATGTTGCACGGAGAAGAGACTCGCCAATGAGCATCGCGTGAGCTCCTGCTTCAGCGATTCTCACGACATCGTCTCGCTTATGAATGCCACTTTCGCTGACAATGAGTTTGTCGGAAGGAATTCGTTTCGCTAAACGTTCAGTCACACCCAGGTCGGTAGAAAAGGTGTTGAGGTCACGGTTATTGATGCCGATCAGTTTGGCTTGAGGAATACGCTCAAGCACGGTGTCCAGTTCACGTTCGTTGTGCGTTTCAATCAGCACATCAAGGTTAAGTTCGGTGGCCAGGGTGAAAAAATCTTCTAATTGAATACGATCCAAGCCTGCGACAATGAGCAATATGCAGTCGGCACCATATGCGCGGGCTTCATGGAATTGAATGTCATCTATCATAAATTCTTTGTTCAGAGTCGGAATTTCAATGGCTTCTTTGACAGATGCGAGATAGTCTAAGCTCCCTTGAAAGAATTCCTGATCTGTCAGCACTGAAAGGGCGTGGGCTCCTGCATCACGATATTGTTTGGCTATATCGATAGGATCAAATTGATCCTTAAATTCTGGACGCATGAGGCCTTGGCTTGGAGAGGCTTTTTTGACTTCCGCAATTAATGCCGGGGATCCGATTGAATGACCAACTTCAATGGCTTTGATGAAACCCCGTGGGGCCGACTGGTCGGCAATTCGAGTTTTCAAGCTTCTCTTGTAGCCTCGACTGTTCTTTCGGCGTAGTTCGGCTTTTTTATGTTCCAAGATGCGAGTCAGTATCATGTCGCAAGTTCTTTAGAATAGGAAATGAGTCGTTCCAGTTTCTCAAACGGCGCGCCGCTGTCCAGAATATGCCCGGCTTCTTCAAACGCCGTTTTTAATGATGTGGCTTTATTGCAGGCGACTAATGCAGGCGCTGCATTCATTAAGACAATATCACGCTTGGGTCCGAGGCTGCCTCGTAAGATATCGAGTATGATCTTGGCATTGTCTTTCGGTTCCCCTCCCAAGAGCTCTTTCGGATGCACAGGTTGCAGGCCAAAATCTTCAGGCCGAACGACATAGCTGGCGACTCGTCCTTTTTTCCCCTCAGCAATGGTTGTTGGTCCTGTGAGTGAAATTTCGTCCAATCCATCCATGCCATGTAAGACAAAACAATGCTGTGTCCCTAATCGTATGAGGACTTGGGCCAACTTTTCTGTGAGGGCTGGATCGTAGACCCCCAAGACTTGAATGCTCGCTCCTGCCGGATTGGATAAAGGACCCATAATATTCATTAAGGTTCGGATACCCATGTCAGCACGAGGTTTGGCGCAATACTTCATGGCCCCATGGTAAAGCGGGGCAAACAAAAATCCTATTCCGACTTCGTTGATGCAGTCCCCAACTTTTTCTGGCGGAAGATCAAGATTAACGCCAAGGGCTGATAACACATCTGCGCTTCCTGAACGAGAGGAGACTGATCGATTGCCATGCTTCGCTACCGTAATCCCGGCACCAGCCACGACAAAAGCCGTCGCTGTCGAAATGTTAAATGTATTGCTGCCATCACCACCTGTTCCGCAGGTATCGACAACCTGAGTGGCAGAAATTGGCACACGGATGGCAAGATCTCGCATGGCTCGTACCGAGCCGGTAATTTCATCAATCGTTTCACCCTTCATCCGTAAACCCATCAGATATGCAGCAATTTGAGCATCTGTTGCATGACCATGCATGATCTCGCTCATCGCTTCTTCTGCTTCCTTTTCTGTCAAATCTATTCGGTCGGGAAGTTTAGCGAGAAGGTCTTTGAAGAGACTCATGATTCAATGTCCTCGATCAATATGAGTTCCTGTGTTCGTTATGCAGTCGCAGATGATGGGTAAGAAAGGGCTAAGAAGTTTTTTAAGAGGTCCATCCCTGATGTGGTCAGGATGGATTCGGGATGAAACTGTACACCTTCTGCTCCAGTGGGTGTATGCCGAAGTCCCATAATTTCGCCTTCGACGGTTTCTGCTGAAACCTCAAAGTCTGTTGGCAACGTCTCACGTTTGACAATTAATGAATGATAGCGTGTGGCTTCAAAAGGATTCGGTAATCCTTGGAAAATTGTTTTCCCATCATGGTGCACCATTGAAGTTTTCCCATGCATGAGACGATCAGCTTGTACAATTTGGCTGCCGAAGGCATAGGCCAATGACTGATGTCCCAGGCAGACGCCAAAAAGCGGGAGCTTTCCCGCAAAGTGCTTGATGGCACCGACGGAGATTCCCGCCTCGTTCGGTGTGCAAGGTCCTGGCGAGATCAGCAGTTGATCGGGAGCCAACTGTTCAATATCTTTGTTGGTGAGCGCGTCATTACGCATAACATGCACGTCTGCGCCAAGCTCACCCAAATATTGCACCAGGTTATAGGTGAAGGAATCGTAATTATCGATGACTAAAATCATAACAACAAGTTAGGTATGAAAAGTAAAAAGTAAGGTCTGAAGAATACGAGGATGACGAAAGTTCGGGGGTTTTTTTGATTAACTCCTTACGCTTTACGATTCACGCCTTACGGTTCCTATTCCAAGCCGCGTTCTGCCATTTCCAGGGCTCGCATCATGGCTCCGGCTTTGTTTTGTGTTTCTTCGTATTCTTTGGTTGGATCGGAATCCGCCACAATTCCCGCACCAGCTTGAATATAGGCTTTTGTGCCTTGGGCTACCACTGTCCGAATATTGATGCAGGTATCCATATTTCCGGAAAAACTGAAATAGCCAACAGCACCTCCATACGGTCCGCGATGTGTTGGTTCTAATTCTTCAATAATTTGCATCGCACGAATTTTTGGTGCTCCTGATAATGTGCCAGCTGGGAAACAGGCCTTCATCACGTCATACGAGGAGTATTTTGGGTCTAATTCCCCCGTCACTTGAGAGACAATATGCATCACATGCGAATAGCGTTCAATGTTCATGAAGCGCTCAACCTTGACTGAGCCCGTTTTTGCGACCCGTCCGACGTCATTTCGTCCTAAATCGACAAGCATCACATGTTCGGCCAGTTCCTTTTTGTCGGCAAGAAGATCCGTTTCCATTTGTTCATCTTCTTCGGCCGTTTTCCCACGAGGGCGGGTTCCTGCAATAGGACGAACGACAATTTTCCCTTCCTCACACCGCACCAACACTTCCGGTGAGGCGCCAATCAGTTCCGTGCCGGCGATGCGGAGATAAAACATATAAGGCGAAGGGTTGATGACACGCAAGGCCCGATAAATTTCAAGAGGATTCGTCCGGATCGTCGTCTGCCATCGTTGCGACATCACGCCTTGGATAATATCACCCGCCTGAATATATTCCTTGGTTCGAAGCACCATTTTTTCAAATTCAGGTGCAGTCATATTGGAGAGAAATTTAAGTGGCGTACGACGTTTCGCGGAGGAAGGCTTCCGTCGAGATGAATGTAACTTGGTAATGATCGATTCAATCTGTCCTATGGCTTTTTGATATGTGCGGCGAAGATCAATTTTTTTTGTTGACGTAATATGAGCATTGGCGACAACTTTGATGGTATGTGCGATATTATCAAAAATTAAGAGCGTATCCGTGATACAAAAGGCAAAGAGGGGCGTGTTGATTTTGCCTTTAGGATGCTCTGGGATTGACTCGAAGGAACGAACGACATCGTAGGCTAAGAATCCCACAGCTCCACCCACAAATCGTGGTAAGCCTGGCACCGAGACTGGCCGATAGTCTGCCATGGCTTCCTGAATGTGATCTAAGGGGTTACCCTTGAGTGGGACGCGCGTTTGCTTGCGGCCTCGTTGAGTGATGACTTCTCCCTCTTGTTCCCAAAAAACGACAGAAGGCTGGCTGCCTAAGAAAGAATACCTAGCCCAATTTTCTCCACCTTCAATGCTTTCAAATAAAAACGCATGCGAACCCATATTGATCTTAGAAAAAGCGGAGACTGGAGTATCAAAATCTGCAAGGATTTCTCGGTAGATGGGAACCAAATTTCCTTGCGAAGCTAATGCGCAAAATTCGTCAAAAACCACTGAATAATAAGACTTTTTCATGGTTTTTGACGGTACCATACGGTCTAGAGGGAGTCAACGAAATGACGAAGGGATCTGAGGGTAGGGTCAAAGAAAAAGGCGAAAATCTATCGGGACAGTTCCCGATGGATTCTCGCCTATATTCAACGCAGAAAAAATTGAAGCGAAAGAATTATTGACTCACGACGACCTGTTGGCCAACGTGGATTGTGTTATCAGTCATATTGTTCCAGGCTTTCAAGTCCTCGACGGAGACACCATATTGCTGAGAAAGACGATATAGCGTTTCACCCTTCGCAACTGTATGGGATCCGTTGCTGCCCATGGCCATGCTGGCGGATTCAACCACGGACTCCAGTGGGACTTCGCTACTATCGAGGTCTAACTCTGATTCTAACTTCGCGAGGTCAGAATCTTTGAAATCGAGATCATCTAGTCCGAACTCTGAAATGGAGGGTTCTGACATTTTCAGATCATCCATTTTTGGCATATCTCCGCCGCGGACTCTGGAGAGTTCATCATGTGAACGGTTGAGTTGGTCCCGCAGAGCCTCAAGTTCGGCATCTAAATCACGCCCTTGGGACTCAAGAGATCCAACTTGTCGTTGGGCATCTTGATATTTGACATTCAATTCGCCGGTTCTCTTCTCTTCCTGGGCCAAGAGCCGTTGAAAATTCAGAGCCCGAGCTTTTTCTGCTTCGAATTTTTCTGTACTCACGCACCCGCCTAATAGGCCACCAAAGACCAGCATTCCTGCTATAACTTTCAGGTAGGGAAACCTTGAAGATGGGTGGGGATCTACCTGAATTTCCCGAATCGTTGGTTGCGTCATGTTGCGCATTCCTCCTCCATTGAGTTTCGTGTGCAAACCTTTTGCTGGATGCATATTTCAGCACCAAAGGGTGGATGCAGAAGGCATCCGATAATTTCCTCCTATACCATAAGTCGGAAATGGAGTAATGTCAAACCCCTAGTCACCTGTTCCAGTGACGATGTCGGCAGTCTACATCTTGATGAGATTGACCCTCGAAAAAATGATGTGATAGTTTTCATTCCGCGTATGGCACACGACTCTTCACTCCCGAAAAATTCCGATACATTTCAAGTAGGCGAGGTCGTGCTCCGGCTAGCCCGACCGATCGAGCTCCAGCAACAATGGATCGGTGACCACGAAATATTACGTCAGCTCCTCGCATGTTGGTTAGTGGTCGATCCACAAGATCGTCCGTTATCCCCGCGCATCGTTGGACCACCTGGTGTAGGAAAAACCACCTTGGCGATGTCTGCCACGCTTGAACGAAAGCAAGCTCTGTACATTTACCAATGTACGTCAGATACCCGTCCAGACGATCTCTTGGTTTCACCTGTGATTGCAGAAGGTGGAACGATCATCTATCAAGCCTCTCCATTAGTCACGGCGATGCTCACGGGTAGTGTCTGCCTGCTTGATGAAGGTAATCGGATGAATGAAAAGAGCTGGGCCTCTCTGGCATCGTTACTCGATCATCGACGATCGATAGAATCTGTTGTCGCAGGAGTGCAGATTCTTGCACATGAGAACTTTCGGTGTTGTGTCACCATGAATGAGGACGCATCCACCTATGAAGTGCCAGACTATATCTTGTCGCGCTTGCAACCGACGTTAACGGTGGAATTTCCCTCGAAGGACCATGAGTTAGCAATTTTGCACTACCATTTACCCTTTGCGCCTGTAGAACTGCTTAACATTACAGTCGACTTCCTACAAAAAGCCCATCAGCTTGATCTACCGTTTTCAGTTCGAGATGGTATTCATATCGTCCAATTTGCCTTGAAGCGAATGGCGCAAGATTCCAATCACCCATTGGCTCGTGATGCGTCGTGGCAAGAGGCGTTAACGAAAGTGTTAGGCGAAGAGGCCTTGGATTTAGATGGCTTAGCCGCGCGGCGCTCTCTGTCGTTAGGTGGACAAGGCCTCCCCAAAGGTTTAGGGGATTTCTTTTTTGACGAAGATTCACCTCTCCATCCGGATCATTAGTGTTCTCGCCATATTGAGGCGCCATTTCTTCTAACCTAAGTGTGCGCTCATTAGGTCCTGACTCATCCCCACAATGTCTGACGCGGCCTCACCACTCGATCCGATCTTCACACTCTCTCCACGCATTCAGGTCTTGCCTATCGTTCATGGCAGTGGCGACATGGCGCAAGTCGTCAGAGAAGTCATGCTGTCGCAACAAATTGATTGTCTAGCGGTTCCTCTTCCCCCGTCTGTTGAGCCTCTAGTGGAAGAAGGCATCGCTGGACTCCCAGTTGCCAGTGTCGTGGTCTGTCATGAACGAAATGATGAGGGAGTGGCATGCTGCTCGTATGTCCCTATCGATCCTTGTCAGGCGGTCATCATGGGAATTCGTGTTGCAAGGGGAGAAGGCCTGGCTCGTGCCTATATTGACCGAGAGGTGACGTCCTTCCAACCTACTGCTTGGGTTGGGCCTGATCCCTATGTGCTCAAGTCAGTTTCCTTGGCGAGCTTTGCTGCGGCGACCATTCCGTTCTTGCCCCCGCCCGAAGGAGAGAGTCAGCGACAATCCCGTATTGCCTGGATGGCCTTCCGGCTCCATGAATTAGAAATAGAGTATCAACATATTGTCTGCCTTTGCCCACTGGTTGATTGGCCATGGCTTCGCCAGGCGTATCAAGACCGAATGCCGTATGTTGTTCCTGAAAAACTCATCGAGCGGCCATCGTGGTGGAAGGTGGAACAAGACTCCCTCTATTTCCTTCTGGGTGAATTGCCCTTTGTCACACAACTCTATGAACAGCGACGGGAGGAGGCACGTTCCGATAAACATCTTTCGATCGATGGAATCAAAGAACTCGTTCTGGAAGCACGGTCACGATGGCTGGCTTCTCGTTCCTCTTCAGTCACGCAAGAAGTCAATTGGATCACGCCCCAATTGTTGCAACGGTATTTTCACTACGTCAGGAATCGCACGCTTCTTGAAAATCGACTGAAGCCTGACTTGTATACCCTGATCCACGCAGCTCAACAGATGGCAGGGGATGCGTTTGCCCTCATATTGTTAGAAACCGCGAAGACTTATGATTATCACGCTGATTCATCCGGTATTGATAGGAACGTGAACGTTCGCATGGGTATTGGAGAAATACAGGACCCGGGAGGCGAAATTCTACCAGCTACGAATCGCTTGCAAGGAGACCCCCAGGCCTGGCGAAGTCTCAAGCTACGTCCTCAACCACCCATTCCACAGAAGCAATCCTGGGCGCATGATTGGAATCCTTATCGACAATGTTCGTGGCCGCCCGAAGATCTACGCATTGAATCCTTTGCCAGCCATGTTCGACAACAAAGTCAGCAAATTTTGGGGGCAGATTTAACAAGGGTTGAAACATTCAGCACCTCAATGGAGGATGGGATTGATTTGAGGGAAACTCTCCGAAAATGGACAACGAAATCCCAACGATCCATCTTTGACCTCCAAGTCAAAGTCACTCCCCCTGTGAGAGGGACCATAGAAGTCCTCGTATTTCTCTTTGAAGTGCCAGCAGATCCGAATGTCTATACCTGGCGAACGACGTGGTTTGCGGAGCATCAGGAAGAATCGACGTTGAGTTTTTATGCGACACCATTTTCAACTCAGATGATTGGCCCTGGAATAGGACAAGCTTCATATGGGGGGACGATGTTTTTGTATCCACCGCGACCAATTCCTGACATTTGGGAGAATCCTCGATACAATTTTGCCACCACTCTAGAAGAGCGATTGCTGGCAGGGGCCTGTGCCCATTCTCAGGAGCCCCACGTTGCGGTAGTTTCACCGGTTCCACTCAAAGCCTCGTGGAGAAATATTGCGCGACGATATGGTCGGAAACTTGTCCTTTTACCCTTGAATAGATTTTCAGGGCAAACTGTTGCTCGCCTCCGTCAGTTTCATGTATTAAATGGCCATGAGATTCGAAGTTATGCCGCGAGATTTATTCGAGAATAAGACGGTGTTCATTTCACGCTAGCCCATCATTTCCTGTGGCTTCACTCAAGCAAAGACTCGAAGAACTTCGCCAAATCATTCGTCAACATGATGAATGGTATTATGTGCACAACCGATCAGAAATATCCGATGCCGAATACGATAAAATCTTTCGAGATCTTCAAAATCTAGAACAACAATTTCCTGATCTCGTCAGCGTAGATTCTCCAACTCAACGCGTTGGCGGAGCACCTCTCCCACAATTTCAAAAAATCCAACATGAGTTTGCGCTGTTAAGTCTCGATTCGGAAATGACGGAAGATAGTGTTCGGACCTTTGACGAACGTGTCCGCCGTGAATTGGATCAAGCGCATGTCGATTATTCAGCTGAGCCAAAGTTCGATGGACTGTCAATCGAACTGACTTATGAGCAGGGCGTCTTTGTGCGAGGTGCGACACGTGGTGATGGGACCATTGGCGAAGATGTCACGCACAATCTTCGTACCATTCGGACGTTGCCTCTGAAGCTGAAAGAAGACACGGGTTTCCCGACCCATCTGGTTGTGCGAGGGGAAGTGTTTATCAAGCTTCCCGATTTTCACCAACTCAACCAACGATTGACTGAGACGGGGGAAGATACCTTTGCCAATCCGCGTAATGCCGCGTCTGGCGCATTGCGTCAGTTAGATCCGCAAATCACAGCAAAGCGTTCGTTAACGTTGACGTGCTATGACTTCATGAATGAAGGAGAGGAAAAGCCCGATACCCATTTCGATGCGGTCTCCAGACTAGAAGCTTGGGGGCTCCCGGTTCCGCTTATTCGATCACATTGTCCTAGCATTCATGACGCATTGGTCTTTCATCGCGATATGGCGGAGCAGCGAGATTCACTTCCCTACGAAATTGATGGTGTCGTGATCAAGGTGAATCGATTTGATTGGCAAGCACAGCTCGGAGAAAAGTCACGCAGCCCCAGATGGGCCATTGCCTATAAATTCCCTGCAAGAAAAGAACTGACCACTGTGCGAGCGATTGCGGTATCGGTTGGGCGAACAGGAGCACTTACGCCCATTGCGATCCTTGATCCAGTCGATATCGGTGGAGTCACGGTGAGTCGAGCGTCGTTGCATAACGTGGAGGAAGTTGCCCGGAAAGATGTCCGCGTGGGCGATACGGTCAAGGTTGAACGGGCAGGGGACGTGATCCCTGATATCGTTGAACGAGTTGAGGTAGCCGGTGAGCGGCGGACTGATCCGTTCGTTCCGCCAGATCAATGCCCAGTTTGCCAGTCGCATACCATTCAAGAAGGGCCGGTCTTGTACTGCACAGGTCAGACTGTCTGTTCGGCGCAACTTAAAGGATCGCTTGAGTATTACGCTTCAAAGGGGGCCATGAATATTGATGGACTGGGGAAGAAGACCATTGCTCAATTTGTGGATGAAGCCATCGTAAAGGATTTAGCTGATCTCTATACGTTAAAGAAAGAACGACTGCTTGAATTGGAAGGGTTTGCTGATAAGTCAGCGACTCAGCTTATTGAGGGTTTAGAGAAAAGTAAGCAGGCTGTCTTGTCGCGATTTTTAATTGGATTAGGCATCAGGCATGTGGGATCTCATGTTGCCAAAGTGCTGGCCAATCAGTATGGATCGTTGCCCAAGATTCAAGAGGCCTCGAAAGACGAACTTCAAGTTATACATGAAATTGGTCCAGAGATCGCGGCCAGTGTCGAAAGCTTTTTTCAGGAAGCACGCAACCTTCAGGTTATTCAACGAATGCAAGACCTTGGCGTTCAGGTTGAAGCAATTGATGTGGTGGCGGAAGTTTCTCAGAAGCCTCTCACTGGGAAGACCTTTGTCTTGACGGGGACGCTTGAAGCCATGACTCGAGACGAGGCGATGCAGAAGATTGAAGTGCTTGGTGGGCGGGTGATGTCGAATGTGAGTAAGAAGACGGATTATGTGGTGGCTGGGGCTGAGGCTGGGTCGAAACTCGAGAAGGCGCAAACCTTAAATGTCCCAGTGCTAGAGGAATCGGCTTTCAAGGCCTTCCTATCCGAAAATATCCCCTCTACGCCTTAAGAATGTTTCCTATCCTGAGTCGTCATACCCGCAGTTCTTAGCGGGTATCTATCTTTATGCTTTTCCTTCGTTTCATATTCTGGATTCTCGCCTCCGCAGGAATGATCTGTTCAGGGAACACCGTTAGCTATTAATTTCTCTTTTTTCTTCTGGTGCTATTTAGATGTCGGGTTTCGGCCCGGCAGCCGACCGACTTTTCTTTCGGGAAAAGTCGGCAAAACCATGTTGGCCGTGGCATGGCCCTTCGGGTGCCCTCGCGGTTTGCCAACCCCGGCGGCGGGCAAACTCGCTCCGCTCAAACAATGCCCG
>JAJDBQ010000152.1 GCA_029261255.1 Nitrospirales bacterium | reverse complement strand
GCAACAAGTGAAAAAGGCAGTGGCCCACCTCAATAACCGTCCCAGAAAAACACGTGGGTATCGCACCCCCAATCAATTATTCCACAACTACTTCGTCCCGTTGGTGGAGCAGAACATTGCACTTACTACTTGAATTCAAGGTTTCACTTAAACTCTCAAGGAATTTATCCTTGTAATGAATTTCCTGATTCGAGACATATGTAAATTGATCAAATTTTATTTTGTTGGCTTTTAATAATTCTAGCGTTCGTGCTGCCTTTTGTTCAGGATCTTTTTCAATTGAATACTGGTAGATAACTCTTTCGTTACCTTCTTTGGTAAATAGATTTTCCAGTCCATCAATGCCCCTATCTTTAATTCCACCAGCATGGAGAAATGAATGTCCAAGGATAGCGGACAGAAAACTATGTGAAAATTCCTCAAAGATGAAGCCATCTTTAATTTGAGTTAGGGCAAACTTACATGCAGTAGGATCAATTCCGTTCATTTTGACTTTGACTCTAGCTGAATTGTGAAGTGAAGAAAAAATTAGAAGTTTACTATCTGACGATTAAAAAGCTTTTTTATGCTACCCAACTCTTCGAAATAAGTACAGATAAAAAGTGAGTGAGTTTGGAATCGTAGAATTTTCCTGGGCAAGAATATAGATGATGATAGAGTAGGAAATGATTGGACATGTTGCTCTCAGGAAGTTGAAAGATAGAATTTCTTCCTCCCTGATTTATAGCCGACGCCTGCTGACTGGCCTCTTGGGCGGACGCTCTTATCTTTTTGCGGGCCTTGTTTGAGCGTAGCGAGTTGGTCCGCTCTTCTCCGGTTGGCGTCCGACCCCTCTTAATCTGGCCAGACTGGGCGTCAATGGTTTTGGGTCCTTTTCCCGAAAGAAAAGGACCTCGGCTGCCGGGCCGAAACCCGGCATCACAGAAAATCACTAAGATAAGATAGTTGGTTCAATCACTTGCGGGTATATTCCTCGCTGCTTGCGGCGTAAGAAAAATTACTCGTGTGAGCGAGTACACTCATAATACCCCGTCAGCTTGCGGCGGGGATCATTTATTAAGTGCGGTGAGCTATCCACCCCAGTTGTTATAGCTTAGGAAAAAATAAGGTAGATTCCCGATAACAAATGTCGGAAATGACGGAACACGGTAAGATGAATGCTGATTGTCGATTTCAATTAGAACAAAAGTGGCGGATGAAGTGAGAAAAGGATTGGTGCCGTTGTAACGTTATTTTGCATAGCCGACAATTCGGCACAGACTTTTTAAGACCTTTTCAACGCAATCAGTTTTAATCCTACCAATGTGTTTGACGATATGTTGGTCGGAGAGCGTGAACACCTTGTCCACTCGAATCCAACTTGGTTTGGGTAGCGTGCCGATCTCGATGTCTACCGTGGTTAAGGCGATGGCTGGTTCTATTTGAGGAACGCTCGTCACTGCTAAGGCAATAAAGTCGCCATGGTGATCTGGGGCTGTGAGGACCAGGACTGGGCGTTTTTTGGAAGAACTGAGATCAGAGTAAGGGAAGGGAATGAGCACGACATCGTAGGCCCTACATGTCATTCCATACCTCATCTTCGACATTGTCCCAGGCATGTTCCATGGCTGGAGTTTGAGCGGGTTTGAGTTCCTCAGCTATTCGGTCTTTGATGCCATGCTTTAACTCAATGAATCCAATGAAATCTAAGACTTCCTGCACTAAAGGTGCGGGAAGTTTTTGAATTTCCCGCATTATTTGTTCTGCTGTCGACATAGGTGAATCCTTATTTTACATCATAAGAGATACGTATTATGAGAAATGTACCCCACTAATTGAAAAAAGTACAGAAACGTCGTTTCTTCTGTGCTGGCGAAGAAAGAGATAGAATTCGACCTGTGTTATTGCCTCAATCGAATCGATTAATCTGACCGACGCCTGCTGGCTGGCTCTTGGGACGGACGCTCTTATTATTCTGCGGGCCTTGTTTGAGCGAAGCGAGTTGGTCCGCTTTTTTCAGGTTAGCGTCCGATCCATCCTAATCTGGCCAGACTGGGCGTCAATGGTTTTGGGTCCTTTTGCCGAAACAAAAGGACCTCGCCTGCCGGGGCGAAACCCGGCAATATAAAAAATCGCTTGGTCGCTATGGTTGGAAAAGGAAATGGGTGAGTTTAACCTAGCACCCGTTCTTGCTTGGTAAGAATAGGTTGGATCCCCAATAACGAATATGGGGGATGCCGGAATGACATCCGTTTGTCTCTTAGGGAAGTGTCGCTCGCCCAATAGTATTGGCATCCGTCCCAAACCAAATAGTCTGCGTAGCCTGATGATACACCATATGCCGCACACTCCCCCCGCCACTTTCAATACCAGTAATACTCATAACCTGTTCAGCTTTCGTATCAAACCCCACCAGACGATTAGGGTACACCCCTGTCTCCACAAACCACACCCGATCCTTATCATCAACGGCCATCCCATAAGGCTGCGCATCTTCCCCTCCAGGCACTCGCCATTCCCCCACCTGTAGCGTGGTGGGTATGATCTTCCCGAGATACCCTTTCGCATAGTCCACATACCAGATGGCACGATCAGATGTGATGGCCAGTCGTCGCGGCCGTGCTTCTATGCGAGGCAGTGTAATTTCTCTGACTGATTTCGTGGTTAAATCGATGGTGCCGAGCTTATTCTTGCCGAATTCGGTGAACCATGGTCTCTGTGTCGAATCCACGACGATGCCATAGGGGCGCGCGTCTTGTGTGAAGAGCGGCGTGAGGAGAATACTCCCCGTATCCATTTTGAGATTTCCAATATAGTTTCCTTGTTGAATGGTAAACCAGATTTCGTTGGGTTTTCCAAACACGAGGGTATGTGGATCACTGGCATAAGAATTGGGCATGGCGTACTTGGTGATGAGCCCTGTCCAGGGATTGAGTTTGCCGATATGTCCAGCGCGATTGCCGGCATACCACACCATTCCTTGAGTATCGACTATCAGGTTATGTGGACCGGTGCCAGGATCTAAGGGGAATTGTTTAAACATGCCGCTCTGGGAATCGAGTACGGCAATGTAATCTCCCGTTTGGCCCACAAACCAGACAAGGTTTTGCTTATCCACATAGGGATCTCGCGGTCGGGTCTGCTCCCAGGGCACCTCCCATTCCGTGATGCTGATCGGATTGAGTTCAGCTTTTGCCCCATGGGTGAGTGTGCTGTAACTCAGGATGATGAGTATGGAGATGAGGGTTTTTGTAATCATGGAATAGCGAGTCATGTGGCGTTCCCTTAGTGGGGTTCTCGCATAGCTTTTTCTCGTGTCATTTCCGTGTCTTTGTGAATCCATTTTGGTCATGAGCTATGCTACCCAACCCTTGGGCTTAAGTATAGAATTTCTGGTGTCTAGTGGAATGGCCGAGTAGTGCAGCCGACACCAGAGAAAAGGTGGGCAATGTTTAATTGTAGCAAGTTTGCGCACAGCCAGAGTCCGTGCATCGCGCTGGGACCCGAAGGCCACACTACGGCCAATATGATTTTGGGTCCTTTTCCCGGAACAAAAGGACTTCGGCTGGCGGACGGAACCCGGCTCAATTAATTGTTAGGTCCAAAGGCAGTGGAGATGATCGAAGCGGGAGATCTCAAAATGGAAGTGAGGTAGTTCTGAATTGAACAATGTGTGTGTAATCTTGCTTTTATTGTATATTTCCCCTGGCTTTCTCAATTGCATCATGTTGTATCAGTAGCTCTACGTCAGATGATTGGGATATTTGTAGGAAAGTGGCAGCTTTGTTTTTGCAATCACTATCACAATATGCAGAGTCTCTAGCTTGTTGCACTCGAGGGGTTAATGCTCTTAATTGGTGTTTCATATCCTCGTAATGCTCAATAATATCTTTCCCAAAATCTGAATTCTGCCAGTCAATAAATTTCTGCCTACATTCGGATTTATCGAGGTTGCACGTATCATCCTGAATGTGTTGCAGCATAGCGAGAAAGAGTTGATCCTTTTCCTGTTCGGTTGCCTTGTAGGTCACGCACCCAGTGAGGGTTATGATGAGAAGACTCAATATAATGAATGTTTGATGTAGGCTTGAACGCTTCATAAGAAATGGCTATGAAATCTATTCGGTGCTATTTTTTGCTGTCTTAACCTTCTTTCCTCTTTTTGGCCGTAGCTGGGAGGTCCAAATTGACGTCCAAAAAGAGGGCTTGATATAGTCATTTGTCGACATTTCCTGGTTGGCCCGACCTCGGTCCGCAGCTAGGGTGGTCTTCTCGGTCTTTGTTTGGGTGAAAACGGAATTATCCATTACATTTCCTTTTACTATCATAAGGTTGTTGGCACTATGAAACAGATTACGCGCCTTTCACTGATCAGTGCGTCGGTCCTTTTAGCTTTTCATCTTGGGTCTGTCGCTCATGCGGAAATATTTCCGGCTGAGGGCCCGCCTGGGACGACGGTGACCATTAGTGGGGAAGGGTTTGGTGATTTTACGAATACTCAAGATAATCGGGTGGAGTTCCAAGGGGCATCCGCGCTCATCCAATCTTGGGAACCCGATTTTATTCTGGTGAAGGTGCCGTTGAAAGCCACATCCGGTCCGGTGATGGTGTTGAGTGGTGAGACGAAACGTGAAGCCGGGACCTTTACCCTTCAGGCCGTCAAGATTACGGAGGTCACGCCTTCGACGGTTGAAGCGGGGTCGTTGGTGACGATTACTGGTGAAAATTTTGGTAATACGGCGGGTTCGCGTGATCCCAATACGATGTTTGGAGTGAATCAAGTCTTGATTAATGGCATTCGTGCGGAAGTGCGCCGATGGCGACCGACGAAGATTGAAGTCCAGATTCCAGCGAATGCGAAGACGGGTGACGTGGAGGTGCGCTTGGCCTCAAGCGATCCGTTGCCTGATGGTTCGTGTTGCGCCTCAGTGGAGTATGTGGTGAGTAATACGAAGCCGCTGACGGTGATTCCTCCCATTGCCTATGATCCAGCATCGGGTCCTGTTGGGAGTAAGGTCGTGTTATCAGGGCAGAGTTTTGGTGAGAAGGCTCCTAAAGATGGCCAAGTGTTCTTTGGAGGGAAATTGGCAGCGATTGCGCAATGGACAGATCGGACGATTGTGGTTCATGTGCCATTAAATGCGGAGTCGGGTTCACTGGTGTTGCATCGTGACGGGCAGGATCGGGCGATTGGAAAATTTGATGTCTTAACGACTGAAGTTGGTGAATATTATCCGAAAAAAGGTCCCATTGGGACATTGGTGATTATCCGGGGTAAGAATTTTGGTATTCACTCCGAGGGTGGTGATACCGCCTATGCCTTTGATTTTGAAGCGGCCAATAATGGGGTCACGATTGGTGGTGTGCCTGGTGTGATTCATCGATGGCTTGATGATCAGATTGATGTGTGGGTTCCGTTTAGTGCCCAAAGCGGGCCAATTGTGGTGAAGCGTGGAGGGGGTATTCCTAATGCTGATGGAACCTGCTGTGAACGCAAAGAAGTGGTGAAATATGTGGCCGGGGAGTTTTCGGTCGTCAGGCCTAAAATCGATGACTACTCGCCAAAAGAAGGTGGACTGGATGAAATCGTGACAATCAAGGGTTCTGGCTTTGGTGAATTTCTGAAAATATCTGAAGCGACCCGTTTGGCGATGAATCGACTTGCGCATTCATGGAAGAGTTATCGCTTGGGTGAGGATGTTTCGAGGACGGAAGTGCTCATTAATGGGCTTGCGGTGCAAGTCGTGTCGTGGACTGATACGGAAATTCAAGTGCGCATTCCCAGGCGACAAGCGTTCGGGATTGGGCATCCAGAGGGGTTTGAGAATGATTTGATGGAAGGCACGCTCCTGATCAAGCGGGGATCTTGGGATATGTTGGAGAATGGGAATTGCTGTAAGCCTAAGCAATGGATCAGTATTATCGGTGGGCCGTTTAAAATGTTACGGCGTGGCTTGCCCGATATGGATTACTGGAATGAAAAGGGTCGCGCGCAGTAAGTCTGGTTCGATCCAATGATCTTGCGAATGATTGTGATGGCTTTTCATTGATTTTTTTTTGATGCTGATAGGACTGACTGATATATGTTGAACGATACCGTAAAAAATTATGTAGTGGCTGCTATGTTCTTTGGTGTGGCATTTGGCGGATTTCCGCAGATGAGCTTGGCGCAAGAATCCCCTTTGACGATGATGCTTCAAGAGAGTCCCACTCCTGGCACGCTCTTGGATGTCCATTTTCAAGATGCCCAGCAAGGCTGGATTGTTGGGGCGGGCGGCACGATGTTGCAGACGAAGGATGGAGGAACGACTTGGAAAAAAGCTCCTCGCCGGACCAACGTCTTATTAACGGATGTGACGTTTGCCGATATGAAGCATGGTTGGATTCTTGGGCAAAATGGGACCATTTTCCATACCAGTGATGGTGGTGCGAAATGGTCACGTCAGGATAGTGGTACGAATAGTATGTTGTATGGGTCGTATTTTCTGACGCCGAAGCGCGGATGGATTGTCGGTGCGCGTGGTGTGGTGTTAATCACCAAAGATGGGGGCGAAACCTGGGATGATCAAGTCAGTGGGCTGACAGCTGATCTATTTGGGGTACATTTTTTAGATGAAAAGCAGGGATGGGCTGTCGGCGCTCTTGGAACAATTTTAATGACGAGTGATGGCGGTGCATCTTGGACAGCGCAGTCCACCAATAATCCTGCAACGTTCTTTGATGTTACCTTTACTGATTCCGTTTCCGGATGGGCCGTTGGGACTCAGGGAACGATTTTCCAAACCTTGAATGCCGGGGAAAAATGGGTGGATCGACCGCTGGCGTGCGGGAGTCCCTGTTTGAAACCTGCTGACTTGGTGAATATTCAATTTCGTACGCAGTTGAGTGGGCGCATCATTGGCGAGCGTGGCACCATTTTGATGACCGAAGATGCTGGCTTTACATGGGAAGAAGTTGAAACATTAAATACTGAGTCACTGTATGGCTTATCCTTGCCTGATGCCACACACGGGTTTGCCGTTGGTGACCATGGCACGATCCTGCATTTCTCGCCTACCCCTTCCGCACCTGCAGATTCATAGTCGCCTAAATCTCCTCTCCTTTGTAAGGAGAGGTTCGGTGAGGTAGATCTTCCTCCTTGTGTCATAGGGAAGTCATGACGGGATCAGGTATTAAAGTGTGTGTGAAGAGGCTACCTCCCCTCCGCCCCTCCTTACAAAGGAGGGGGACATTAGAGTGCTCAATGCTATGTCCTGGCCCTGCCAATGTCGGAAGAAAAGTTCTTCGTTTATGTGTTGAAGCGTGCTTGAAGAACGGCGAGAGCCGCGAGACTTGCGGTTTCTGCGCGTAAAATTTCTTTGCCGAAAGATGCGAATGCCCAATCATGCGATTGCGCGGCTTCTACCTCTTTTGGTGACCACCCGCCCTCCGGTCCAATAATGATCGTGATCTCAGCTTCCAGTTTCTCCTTCGAAATAGGAATGGCTAAGAGTGACGCTCCTTCGTCCCGTTCGGCCATGAATAGGGGTTGGTTGTGTCGTGGAGCGTCACGCAACTGCTCAAATGTTTGCAAGGGGGAAATGCTGGGCAGCGTCCAACGTTCACTTTGTTGAGCCGCTTCCAATGCAATACGTTGCCATCGTGCTCGATGGGTTTCTTCTTGTTTCCCGTCTAATTTGAGTATGACTCGATCCGTGATGACGGGAATAATCGTGGATACCCCAAGTTCCGTGGCTTTTTGAATGACCCATCCCATTTTCTCTCCTTTGAGTACGGCTTGTGCCAGAATAAGCTTTGGGCGAGTCGAGAGGGGAGGGGCTTCAATCTGTTGGATCTTGGCTTCTAGGAACTTCTTGGTGATCTGAGTGATCGTGGTGTGGTAGCGATGCCCTTGGTCGTCATTGAAGAGTAACGAATCGCCAGGTTTGGCTCGTAAACTTTTGGAAATATGGCTGAGTAGAAGATCGGTAATCGTGACGATCCCATTTGCAACATCTGTGGAATGGATGAAGAAAACAGGCATGTGAGCGGAGACGTTGTTGAATGAAAGTCGGGAGGGGGGCGTTATTCGAACAAGTTTTTCACTTTATCGAAGAGTCCTTCTCCTTGTGTGTCGGCGGTCAGGTCGCTTTCTTCGGCGAAGGCCGTCAAAATTTCTCGTTGGTGTGGTGTCAGTTTGGTCGGAATATCAATCTTAATGCGAATGAGTTGGTCCCCACGCGTTTGCGATTTGAGTCCAGGGGCCCCAAGACCTTTTAAGCGAAGAATTTGGTCATGTTGTGTGCCTTCAGGAATTTTGACTACGGTGTTGCCGTTTAGCGTCGGGACTTCTACCTTTCCACCTAGGGTGGCGGTGATAAAATGCAGTCGTCGATCATACAAAATGTCTTGGCCTTTTCGGACGAAATGGGGATGAGCTTGGACGCTTAACGCGACATAGAGATCACCTGGTGGGCCTCCATTTGCCCCAAGTTCGCCTTCATGCGACAGTCGTAGACGCATGCCGGTTTCGATCCCCGCTGGGATCGTCACTGACAGCATTCGTTCTTTATGTACTCGTTGTTGTCCACGGCACGTCTTGCAGGGGTCCGCGATAATTTTCCCGGCTCCTTGGCATTGCCCGCAGGTACGGTTGATGGAGAAGAAGCCTTGTTGGAGTCGAATTTGTCCAGCCCCTCGACAAGCAGAACAGGCTTTGACGGATTCCTGTGATTTGGCTCCTGTTCCTTCGCAGGTCTCACAAATTTCCCAACGAGGAATTTTGAGTTTGGCTTCCTTGCCGTTAATGGCTTCTTCAAACGAAATCTCGAGATTATATTGAAGATCGTTACCTTGTTCGGCGCGGCTTCGTCCTCCTCGGCCTCCGCCGAAGAAGTCTTCAAAGATATCCCCAAATGCATCTCCAAATCCGCCACCGCCAAATCCTTGCGGTCCTCCTCCGCCCTGGCCAGCAGCGGCATGTCCGAACATGTCGTATTTTTGACGACGATCGGGATCGCTGAGGACTTCGTAGGCTTCGCCACCCTCTTTGAACTTTTCCTCGGCAGCGGCTTTTTTTGTGGCTTCCGAGTGAAGGTCGGGATGATGTTGCCGGGCGAGTTTACGGAACGCCTTTTTTATTTCATCTTCTGACGCATTTCGCTCCACCCCCAACACGTCGTAATAATCACGTTTCCCTGCTTGCGCCATTATGCGTGCCTAACAGAGAACGATTGAGGATGGATCGAATGACATACTTGGTTCAGCATGAACACGAGTCGTTAGCTTTTGCCTTTATCAACTTCTTCGAATTCAGCATCAACAACTTTTTCCTCGCCACTGGCAGAGGCGCCTCCCGCTCCATCTTGGTCGGATGGCCCTGATTCTCCGTCTGGTCCAGGACCTGCGGATTCTCCAGCATCTGCGGAAGCCTTTTTATACATCTCTTCGGCGAGTTTATGCGACGCCGTGGTGAGGGTTTGCATAGCCGTTTTGACGACTTCGATATCTTCCTCTTCCAGCGATTTTTTCAAGCCTTCAATAGCGGTGGTGATATTGGTCTTTTCTTCTTCATCAATCTTATCGCCGTGTTCGCTTAAATTCTTTTCCGTGCTGTATATCAGTGTATCAGCTTGGTTTTTTAGCTCAACCATCTCACGTTTCTTTTTGTCTTCTTCTGTATGGGCTTCTGCGTCTTTCACAAGCCGTTCAACTTCTTCTTTGCTTAATCCGCTGGAAGCCGTGATTTTGATTGATTGTTCTTTTTGGGTGGCCATATCTTTAGCTGACACATGGACAATCCCGTTCGCGTCAATATCAAAGGTCACTTCGATTTGCGGCATACCTCGTGGAGCAGAAGGAAGGCCGACCAGGTCGAATTGGCCCAAGAGCTTATTGTCATTGGCCATTTCTCGTTCACCTTGGAAGACACGAATGGTGACGGCCGTTTGGTTGTCGGCTGCGGTCGAAAAGATCTGGCTCTTTTTGGTGGGAATGGTGGTGTTACGATCAATGAGTCGGGTAAAGACTCCACCTAAGGTTTCAATCCCTAATGAAAGAGGTGTGACATCTAATAGTAAGACGTCTTTGACATCACCTTTGAGGACGCCACCTTGAATGGCCGCTCCGATGGCGACGACTTCATCAGGGTTCACACCCCGATGCGGTTCCTTCCCAAAAAACTGTTTCACACGTTCAATGACTTTTGGCATACGCGTCATTCCGCCGACCAACACGATTTCATTGATATCGCCAGTCGTCAGGTCCGCATCAGCTAAGGCCTTTTTGCATGGAGCGATTGAGCGTTCAATCAGGTCGTCAACTAATTGCTCGAATTTTGATCGTGTAAGTTTGAGGACTAAATGTTTTGGTCCACTGGCGTCTGCTGTGATGAACGGTAAATTGATTTCCGTTTCCTGTGAGCTGGATAATTCAATTTTGGCACGTTCGGCGGCTTCTTTAAGCCGTTGAAGGGCCATTTTGTCTTGGCGGAGATCAATGCCTTGGTCTTTCTTAAATTCTTCGATGAGCCAATCAATCACACGGAGATCGAAATCATCACCACCTAAGAAGGTGTCTCCGTTCGTTGATTTAACCTCAAAGACTCCCTCACCAATCTCGAGAATGGAGACATCGAATGTTCCGCCTCCTAGATCATAGACTGCAATGCGTTCATCTTTTTTCTTGTCGAGGCCATACGCCAAGGAGGCTGCCGTGGGTTCGTTAATGATTCGGAGGACGTTGAGCCCTGCGATTTGTCCGGCGTCTTTTGTGGCTTGTCGTTGGCTATCGTCAAAGTATGCGGGAACGGTAATGACGGCATCAGTGACGGTTTCACCTAAATAATCTTCCGCGGTTTGTTTCATTTTTTGAAGAATCATGGCTGACACTTCGGCAGGGCTATAGCTCTTGCCTCGAATTTGCACATTGGCATCGCCATTGTTGCCTTCGAGAACTTTATAGGGAAGACGTTTCGCGGATTCAGTCACTTCACGGGAAGTCATTTTCCTTCCCATCAGGCGCTTGACCGAGAAAATGGTATTTTCGGGGTTCGTGATGGCTTGTCGTTTGGCAATTTGCCCAATTAAGCGTTCGTCTTTGTCTGTGATGGCGACCACTGAAGGGGTTGTCCGTGCGCCTTCTGAATTAGAAATAACAATAGGCTCGCCCCCGCTCATCACCGACACACAGGAATTTGTCGTTCCTAAATCGATTCCGATAATTTTACTCATGCTTGTATTCCTCCCTCTTCGCCAGCGTCTTGTGCAGATGTTGGTTCAGTTTGTTCAGATTTTTCTTTTGCCACGGTGACCATCGCCGGGCGTAAGATACGGTCGTGTAAAAAATACCCTTTTTGAAATTCTTCGACGACGGTATTTGGTTCGGCGGTATCAGACTCCACTTGGGCCACCGCTTGATGAATGTTGGGATCAAAGGCGCCCCCTGCACTTGATACTTGGCGTACGCCTAATTTTTCCACGGTTTCGAGGATCTGTTTATGCGTGAGTTCTATCCCTTCCAATAAAGGCCCGGTTGTACCCGCATCTTTTCCGCTTTGGATAGCTCGTTCGAGATTGTCGATGGTGGACAGCAAGTTTTTTAAGAGCGATTCATTGGCGTAGCGAACAGAATCGCTTCGGTCTCGTTGTGCGCGTTTTTTATAATTTTCAAATTCAGCCGCCAGTCGCATGTACTTATCTTGGTAAATCTGCAGTTCTTCTTGCGCCTGTTGTTCTGGGCTGAGGGAATCTTCAGCAACCACTTCTGGGGCTACCTCAGGCTGTGACAGATTAGTGTCTGCAAGGGTTTCCTCTCGTTGGCTTTCCGATGTCGATGAGGGCTGACTGTCTTCAGAGAATGTGGCCATAAACGTTCATTTCAGTTCATGTTGACGAAGATTCCTATGTTCCTTGGTCAGATAGTCACTGAGGTTGGCAAGTCAACCCATCTATCTAAAATTCTTCTTGTTTACAGGGATTATTATGGGGGTCTGTTGAAAAAAGCCGCCAGCTTTCGCCAGGGCTAGGGCTGATAGGCTAGTGGTTCGCTGTTTGTCGTAGCGGCTTCGCTCAGGCGGGTCGCCATTTTCCCGTGCTCACGTACTGGAAGTACGCTTCGCAGGCCGGGAAGGGCTGTGGCCTTGCTGGGCGAACTTTTTTTGAGCAGGCCCGAAGCCCTTGGTCGTAATGCTTGTTTTGGGGGAATTTGCCTTTGGAGTCTGGGCGTTGCCCGGCGCTCCCTTTGGAGAAAGTGGGGTGGCTAGTTATCCACAGGGTGGATTCATTCGGGAGTATAGGAGTGCGAGTCCTTCCAGGGTGAGGTGAGGTCTCACTTCTTGTATGGTTTCTGAGATAGGACTGATTGCGGCAGCCAACCCTCCTGTGGCGAGAACGTAGAGTGGTTGGTCCATGTCTCGTTGAATTCTTTTGACAATCGCATCGACTAATCCAGCATAGCCGAACATGATGCCGGATTGTATGCTTGTGGCCGTGTCGTGTCCGATGACTGAATCTGGAACGGCTAGGTCAACCTTGGGGAGCTTTGCGGTTTTGATGTGGAGCGAGTCAGCCGCGCTTTTGAGGCCTGGGGCGATTGCTCCTCCAAGGTACTCGCCCTCCTGGGTGATGGTGCAAAATGTTGTGGCTGTTCCAAAGTCGACGATAATGAGTCCACACTTGTATTGCGAAAATGCCGCTGCCGCATTCACTAGGCGGTCCGCTCCAATTTCTTCCGGATTATCATAGCAAAGGGTCAGTCCCAGGGGGCACGTACTTGTCACGATGCTGGGAGCTTTCCCTATCAGTGAATGAAGTAAGACCTCAAATGACTTCGTGAGGGGCGGGACGACGCTGGTGATGATGCAGTCATGAATATCGGGGAGTTCTACTTTATGAAAGTCCAGGAGAGATCTGATCATGATGCCGTATTCGTCTGGTGTTTTTGTGTGGTCTGTTGCGAGTCGCCAATCGGCTACTAGCGCGTCCTTTCTTAGGACGCCGCAGGCTATGTGTGAGTTTCCGATATCAATGGCAAGAAGCATAGCTTTATCCTAATGTTATACTTTAATAATTTTCTCGTGCCTTGCTAGAGCTTTTTATGTGACGAATGTCACCTGCATGCACGTTCAGTATCTTATCTGATTCTCCTGAGGGGCTGGAAGGGAGGGGTAGGATTTGTAGTTGTCCTTGCTCTCCGATGGATACGGCTATTCCTTCCTGTGTCCGGCCATCAGGAAATTCAACCAGAATCTGCTGTCCTATGGTGCTGCAACGCGGATGATAGGCCAATTGGCAGGCTTTTGGGCCTTGAGTCATCAGGGTGCCCCAGCTCTCCTCGACTGCGGGAATGATGAATTTCAGCAGGTGGTGGCGATCTAGTGGCTGATTTGCGTGAATTTGGAGGGACGTGGCAATTGCCTTGAGCTCTGGAGGCAGCGCCGTTTCCGGAAGGTTAACGTTGATTCCAAATCCAATCACAACGCAGGTTTCTCCTGGAGTCTGCTTGAAAGATTCACAGAGGATCCCGCCAGTCTTGCGTTCATGTATCAGGAGGTCATTGGGCCACTTAAGGCTGAGGTTGATGTTTGTCGCGTTCTCGATGGCTTGAGCGATGGCGAGGCCAGCCATCAAGGGGACCCATCCTAGGGTGAGGGGGGAGGTGTTGCAAGAAAAGATGAGCGACCCGTATATGTTGGCCCCAGGCGGGGAGAACCATGAGCGCTGCAGCCTCCCTCTCCCTGCCGTTTGCGAGTCAGTCAGGACTACGGTGCCTTGCTGGGTGCCTTTTCTTGCGAGGCCCAAAGCGAATGTATTACTTGAATTAATTTCTTCGAATATAAAGAGGGATTCACCGATGGTTTTTGATGGGAGTAGGTCGGCTAGTATTTCAGCGGATAGCACGGCTTTGATCCAAGGCAATATGGTGGGGGAGGGCTAAGCGACTTGGGCTTACTTTTTCTTTTTTTTAGGCGTTGGCGTCGTGATGTCCATGGAGATATCCATGGCCTGAGCCGAATGGGTGAGGGCGCCAATTGAGATAATATCCACTCCGGTGTCGATGTAGTCTTGAATGTTCTTGAGGGTGATGCCTCCAGAAACTTCAACTAGAGCTTTATCTTTTGCGATCTTCACTGCCTGCCGTATTTTCGAGGGCGCCATATTGTCTAGCAATATAATGTCGGCATTGCCTTTCAATGCTTCACGAACTTGAGCGAGAGATTCGACCTCGACACTAATTCGAAGGCCATGTGGAGCCTGTTGCTTGGCCAGCCGGCAAGCTTGGCTGAGTGAGATGTTATTCGTTGCCAGAACCATAAGGTGATTATCTTTAATCAGGATTCCATCGTGAAGGGAGAATCTATGGTTGTACCCTCCTCCCACGCGGACCGCCCATTTCTCTAACCCGCGAAGACCAGGCGTGGTTTTTCGGGTATCAGCAATTTTGACATCATGCTGATGAACCACTTCGCAGAATTGACGGGTGAGTGTGCTGATCCCTGAGAGTCGCTGCATGAAATTGAGGGCGACTCGCTCGGCTTGAAGCAATGACTGGGCTTTGCCTGTAATCGTGAGAACGTTCGTGTTGGCCTTCACCCAATCGCCGTCGGATTGCTGAGATTTTATGGTTAGCGAATCGTCGATTTGATGGAAGACTTCTTGTGCCACGGCTAGGCCTGTTACGACCATAGCCTCTTTTGCCACGATTTGGGCTTTGGCGGACATGTTTGGAGAGAGAAGAACATTCGAGGTTAGGTCTCCAAATCCGAGGTCTTCTTCTAAGGCTGTTTTGACGATCTGGCGAATGTAGGATTGTGGCGGAGGGGCCACTCCGTTGTTTGTACTCATGAGCGCAGCATCGTCGCAATCTGTTGCTCACTGCTTGTGAGTAGAGTCAATTCCTGGCGGAGACTCGTGACGCGCTCTTCTGATTCTTGAATAACCGAAAGCTCGGCTTTTTCGCGGAATTTGGGCGAGGCGACTCGTTCTTGCAGGCGGGTACATTCTTTTTCTTTGGCTTCAATCTGTTTTTTCACTTTTTTAACCACTAGCTGTAGGTCCAAATTGGGTTCGACGGGGATCCCGATCGTCAGATTTCCAGATACCAGTTGCAAGATGCGGTCAGAAGGCCAATCTGTTGTTGGAGCCAGTGTCATTGCTGAGCGCATTATCGATTCGATATGCGGCTGTAAGTGCTTGAGGCTGGCGGCATCATCATTCTGTGTTGTCGTAGCAAACATACTGAGGGCTTGATTTGCTGGAATATTTAATAGGGCGCGACCGGTTCGGGTTGTAGAGACAACCGATTGGAGCAACGAGAAGCGCTGCTCGGCCTGCGCATTGGTCCATGCCTCCCGCTCGGTGGGGAATGGTTGAGTCATAATCGACACGCCTTCATGGGGAAAGGATTGCCAAATTTCTTCCGTAATAAATGGCATGACGGGATGGAGCAGGCGTTGAATGATTTCGAAGGACTCTAGGAGTGTCTGGCGAGTTGTGGCAGCATCTGGGTGATTGTCTTGTTGAAGGCTTGGCTTAGCCAATTCAATATACCAATCACAATATTCATGCCAGATAAATTGATAGAGATGAGAGGTTGCCTGATCAAAGCGGTAGTCGTGTAAGGCCTTCGTGACTGCTCGAATGGCATGGTTGAGGCGGCTGAATATCCATTGATCTGGGAATGGACGAGACGCCAACGGAGTGTCGGTTTTGGGTCCATCTTCATAGAGTTGAATGAAGCGAGCGGCATTCCATATTTTCGTGACAAAGTTTCGATAGCCCTCAATGCGCTCCTCAGCCAATTTCATATCGCGGCCAGGTGAGGCCATGGATGCCATCGTAAATCGTAGCGCATCTGTTCCGTATTGGCTCATTT
The DNA here is from genome assembly GCA_029261255.1 of Nitrospirales bacterium. Taxonomy (GTDB): domain Bacteria; phylum Nitrospirota; class Nitrospiria; order Nitrospirales; family UBA8639; genus Nitrospira_E. The sequence continues at coordinate 10,152 of JAJDBQ010000152.1, read as the reverse complement.
TGGTGAGGGGATCAATGACGTTGCCTTTGGACTTACTCATCTTCTGTCCTTCGGCATCACGAACTAAGGCGTGGATGTAGACATCGCGGAAAGGAATTTGTCCTGTTAGTTTGATGCCCATCATGACCATTCGGGCGACCCAAAAAAAGAGGATGTCCAGCCCAGTGACGAGGGTCGCGTTCGGATAGAATGTTTTGAAGTCTTGAGTCTGCTCTGGCCACCCGAGGGTAGAAAACGGCCATAGCGAGGATGAAAACCATGTGTCTAAGACGTCGGGATCTTGAAATAAATCTGACCCTCCACATTTTGGGCAGGTGGTTAGGTCTGTTTCTGACACGATAGGTTGAGCGTTTGGTGAAATGAAGCAGCTCATCAACGAGGGCGCCGTGTCTTGAGATTCTCGCGTTTCACCAGTGGTCGTCTCAGTTTCACCTAAGTGGTCTTTGTTGCACGAGCGACAATACCAAGCTGGTATTTGATGCCCCCACCAAATTTGACGGGAAATGCACCAATCTTTGATTTGCCGCATCCAACCCAGGTAATTATTTTTCCAACCGTCAGGGATAATCCGAATGTCCCCCGTTTCAACGGCTTCGATCGCTGGAGCGGCTAAAGGCGCAGTTTTCACAAACCACTGAGGTGATAGATAGGGCTCCACCACTGTTTTGCAGCGGTAGCACTTCCCTAAGGCCATGGGGTGATCTTCTTCTTTGATCAGAAGATCTTGTTCTTGTAATGCCTCAATGACGAGCGGTCGGGCGGCTTGTACGGATTTGAGGTCGAGGGAATCCAGAAGGCTTTGATCTACCATGGCCGTTCGTAGGCCTGAGCCATCCATTCTTGCCTTAAAATCAAGAATGGTGAGTGGCTTCAATCCGTGTCGTTCGCCGGCTTCAAAATCATTAAAGTCATGGGCTGGTGTAATTTTGACGGCACCGGTGCCAAATTCACGGTCTACTAATATGGGATCAGCGACAATAGGAATCGTGCGTGTTGTGAGGGGAAGCTTGAGCTGTTTCCCAATGTACTGTTGATAGCGGGGGTCTTCTGGGTGAACCGCAACAGCCATATCGCCTAGTAAGGTTTCAGGGCGTGTGGTCGCGACCGTTAGAAAGGTATTGGGGGCATCTACGAGTGCATAGCGAATGTGGTAGAGCGTGCCTTTGATATCTTCATGCTCGACTTCAATGTCGGAAAGGGCGGTGAGGCAACGAGGACACCAATTGATCAGTCGCTCTCCGCGATAGATGAGTCCTTCCTCATATAACTGAACGAATACTTTTCGGACGGCAAGAGACAGTCCCTCGTCCATGGTGAATCGCAGGCGGTCCCAATCACAGGAGGCTCCCAACTGTTTGAGTTGTCCTATGATGGTGTCTCCTGATTGATGTCTCCATTTCCACACGCGATCAATAAATGCTTTTCGTCCAAGATCTTCGCGTGACAACCCTTCTTCTTTCAGTTGACGTTCCACGACATTTTGTGTCGCGATTCCAGCATGATCCGTTCCCGGTATCCACAGTGTTTGGATGCCTTGCATACGCTTCCATCGAACGAGAATATCTTGCAGCGTATTATTGAGCGCATGGCCGATATGGAGGGAGCCCGTAACGTTTGGAGGTGGAATGACAATACAAAATGATCCGGGATTCTCTGTTTGACGAGGCTGGAACAGTTGATGCTCCGCCCAATGGGCTGACCATTTTTTTTCAACCACGGATGAATCGTACGTTTTGTCTAGTGGAGATGGCATATGAAAAATGAGGTTTCAGGTTTTCAGAGTTTTAGGCCGGTGGATGTTAGCATGAGGCCTGAGGCCTAGCAATATTGACGCTTGTTCCCTTGAGGAAGCCTATGGTATAGAATAAGTACACTATTTCATTCATGAAAAAGGAGAGTTGTTATGCCACGTGGTCGTGAAAAAGATCGTGAAATGCGCAGGAAACATCGCAAAAATCGGCGCCGTGTCAAAAACTTAGCGACTGTTCGTCAAGAAAAGGGCCAAAAGAAGTAGTCGATACCCGTTTTCCTAGGCACATGCTGATAATTCATGCATGGTGCCTCTTGCCAGATTACTCAATAAGCTTTCTTTACCGTTCTCTAAAAATCCAATCCGTGTGAACGCATGCGGTCATTATCTTTTTGAGTGTATTTGATGACCCCATCCCCAATTAAAGCTATATTTTTTGATGCGGTTGGAACCTTGTTTGATGTCAAGGGTTCGGTCGGACATGTCTACCTGTCCTATGCCAAGAAATATGGTGTTCCTGATACCCCGGAGATGGTGCAATCATTGAATAAAGCATTTAAAGAAGCGATGAAGACGGTGCCTGCGCCTATTTTTTCAGTGGAACGCCCTGAAAAATTGAAGCAATGTGAGCGGTTATGGTGGTTTGATGTGGTGCATACCGTGTTTTATCGCGTCGGCATGTTCGAGCAGTTTGACGATTTTTTTGATGAAGTCTTCGACGCGTTTGGCGATGCAACACATTGGGAGCTTTTTCCTGAAACACGTGATGTGTTGACGAAGTTAAAAGACCGAGGCTTTGAGCTTGGAATCATTACTAATTTTGATAGCCGCTTTTATCAGGTTTCGAGGGCACTCAATATACAGCAGTTCTTTGATTCTGTGACAATCTCGAGTTTAGCCGGGGCCGCCAAGCCCGCGACAAAAATTTTCACGTATGCATTAGAACAACATATGTTGGATTCCACTGAAGTACTCCACGTCGGGGATCATCGAATTGAAGATCTTAAGGGAGCGCAAGAGGCTGGTCTGCATGCGGTTCTCATTGATCGCTCTGGGACGGTTTCGTATGATAATCAAACACTGCCAAGCTTAGCGTCGTTACTTGGCCTACCGCTTCTCCAGCCATCCTTTTCCTGAATTTTTCTTGAACAGGCTATATGCTATTTCCTTCAAGGAGCCATGAGTTTCTCCGCACCTTCAAATTTAGGCTTAGGTATTTAACCTGAAGGGCTTGACCATTTTTCCCATTCGGCGTAGTGTTCTTTAAAAAGTGAGCCCCCTCAAGGCTGGTGCGGCCTTTTTGGTATGCTAATCGACAACCACGTGCTAGATTCCTATACGGTACTCTCCAAGGATTGAGGCGATAGCTGTGGAATTTTTTGCCATCAGCGGATTGTTGAATGGATTGGCTGCCATTGGTTTGGCATCGTTTGTCTATTTCCGTTCTCCTAATGATCCTCGGCATTGGACGTTTGGCCTGTTTGGTATCGCCACGGCCATCTGGAGCTTCGGATATTTTGCATGGCAGATATCAGATTCTGAGGTCTTTGCTCTTTTCTATCTTCGCGTGTTGATGGCCGGTGCCATCTTTATTCCTATCACATTTTTGCATCACGTTCTGTACCTACTTCATAAAGAAGATTCCTGGAAGACATTCTTAAAGTGGAATTATGTCATTGGTGGAATTTTTCTGGTACTTGATGCCACGCCTCTTTTTGTCAAAACTGTCCAACCGATATCGATCTTCTCTTATTGGGGCGTTCCAGGTGCTGCTTTTCATTTTTGTTTAGTGTGGTGGATCGCTGTTGCGATTGTTTCGCAAGTATTACTTATACAAGCATATTCAAAAGAAAAGGGGCTGGCTCGAAGACAAATCCTTTATCTCCTGATTGCATCGATCATGGGTTATGTTGGTGGAGGGACCAATTACCCTCTTTGGTATGGCATTGAAATTCTTCCGTACGGTACGGTGGGTTGTGGTGTGTTTATCTCGATTGTGGCCTATACCGTTTTGCGATTTCATTGGTTAGATTTTTCGATGTATGTTGAAAAAAGCATGTCATATTTCGCATTGCTATTACTCGTTTCCCAACCCATCTATCCGCTCTTGTTGTTCGCGCAAAAGTCTGTGTTTGGTGCGATCAATCTGAAATTTTCTGTTGTGCAGCTAGTGGTACATCTTTTGACCGTGGCTGGAGCCTATCAATTAAAAGCAGGTTCTCGAGGAACCGTTGGTCGAATCTTCTTGAAAGGCAGAGAATATCGTTCCCGGGCAGTTCATGGTCTTACTGCCAAGTCGTCTCAGTTGCAAAATGTTTCTGAGTTAGGGCAAGCCATTTTGGAAATTCTCCAAAAAGGTATGGGGGCGACCAAAGCGGCTGTTTTTGTCATGAATCATGAAGAGCATCGCTATCAGGCGATTGCGAACTTTGGCTTTTCTCAAGGCGCCATGATCATTCGAAAAGGGTGGGGTGTTTCTGATGACGTCCCCCAAATGCTACTGCTGAATCAGGAGAGAATTGCATCGAAAGATGTTCTCAAAGCCCAATCAAATTGTGGAGACAGAGAGGTCATTCAGAAACCAGATGATTTCGGCTTGGATTGGTATTATCCATTGCTGGATGATGGACGACTTCTTGGGTTTTTAGCTTTTGGTTCAGCTTCTAGGAGATTCATCGACGGAGTAGGAGGGGAAACGTTTTGGAATGCCATTGTGCAGGAATCAATCCTGGTTTTGGAGAATGCCATCATGCGCGAAGAAATACGGCGTTTCCAAGGGATGCTGTGTCAGATGGATCGTCTCCGGTCAGTGGAGACCATGACGAGTGGATTAACGCACGAACTTGATAATCCAGTGAGGTCTATTAAGGCCTTTGTGCAAGTGGCTCAATTACGGCGTCATGATAGTGAGTTTATGGAGGAACTTCATAAGGTCGTTGGAAAAGACCTTGCCAGCATTGAAGGGTTAGTGAAAGAAATTCGAGAATACGTGAAACCGTTATCTTCCTCGCTGACCAAGCCAGTGCACATTCATGACGTGATCGATTCTTGTTTGTTATTCATTGCAAGCAATCCTGTCTACCATAACATCATGATTGAAAAATCATTGAGCGCTCATGTCACGGTGGTCTTAGCCGAACGCCAAGCCATTATGCAGGCTTTTTTTAACGCTCTTCTTTTTCTTCTCAAAGATGCGGCAGGTATGGCAAAGATCATTGAAATTCAAACAAAAACGGACAGGCATCTGATGGGGCAAGAGAGGGTACAGGTGATATTACGATGGAAATCATCAATGACATCAGCCGATACGCAATTGGTTTCTATGGAAAGCTTGCAACTTGAAGATTGTTGGTCTGATGGAGATGGTTCTTCCATTGAACAGGGCATCATGCTTGCGCATCAGATTATTCAGAATCATTCCGGGGATTTACAACTTTTAACCAATCAGGGTGCCATTGTCGGGTTTCACTTTCAACTGCCCGTTCATTTATCTGAGGATCTCGTTTGTCCTTTAGGTTCCCTGTCTGCCTCGCCACTTTCTGTCCATTAAAGACAATCACACGCAAACTTCTCCGTATTTTTCCTCTAGTTTTATCTGCTATAAGAGATGCTGTGTTATCGGACTAGTTGACAGTCAGATTAATAAACGGAATCTTTTAATCCTTATGAGTGACTCTTTGCAGCCTGTCTTATCCTTTTTTGAGCACATGCCTTTAGTGGCCTATCGTTGTACTCAAAATGGCTTGGATCGGAGCTTTCAGTTTCTTTCACCGAATGTTCACGCGCTCTTTGGTTTGACTGCAGATCAATTGCTAAGCGATTCAAGAGCCTTTTTTAGATGTATACACCCTGATGATCGAAATAAGTTTTTGCGAGCATGGATAGGGCAAGAAACTTTACCCGCGTCGGTCAGTGTCGAATACCGAATTATGTCGGTAGAGAATCGAGTGTTGTTGATTCAAGAGCATAGTGTGTTGTCACTTGACGCCCAAGGCGAGGGAAGCATGTGCCAAGGTGTACTTCAAGAGATATCCAACTACCAAGTGGTTCAGGATGAATTGCAACGTTGGGATCAAGAACTCTACTCGTTAACGGAAAATCTTCCCGATATTATTGGTCGTTTGGACCAGAATAAATTGATTTTGTATCTCAATCGATGGTTAGAGAGCCCGGAATCCATTCCGCCGGAACGGTATTTAGGCAAACAGTTGAGCGAGTTGGGATTGTCCCAGGATGTTTCCGATCTCTTTGATGATAAAATACAGATGGTGTTTGCGAGAGGGACATCTGAAGTACTTGAGGTGACTCATCGAACATTTCAGGGAATGAGAATGTTTGAAGTGCGTTTTTGCCCTGAATCCGATGAACATCTGGATATCGTGACCGTGTTGCTGATTTTGCGAGATGTGACTGATGTTCGGGCAGCTGAGTCCGCGTTTAAGGAGAGTGATCAAAATTTTTCTCAATTGGCAGAAACAATTGATAGTGTTTTTTGGATCTGGGATATCAAGCTACAGCGCATCGTTTATGTGAGTCCTGCCTATGCGCGTCTATGGGGGGGAGATGAAAAAAAACTTCTGAATAATCCCGTTGATTGGCTGCGAGTCGTGTCTTCTGAAGATCGGAGGAGAGTCGAGCATCTATTCTTGCGGCATATGAATGGGAAGAGTCTCGATATTGAATACCGAATTATCGCAAAAAATCATGAGGTGCGTTGGATTCATAACCGAACCTTTCCGGTAGATAATCCATCGGGTGAGGTCTTGCGCGTGATTGGTCTTGCACAAGATGTCACGGAGCGAAAAAAATGGGAAGAAGAACGCGTACGTGCGGCAAAATTAGAATCACTTGGGCTATTGGCAGGAGGCCTTGCGCATGATTTTAATAATCTGCTGACAGCGATCGTCGGACAATTATCTCTAGCAAAATATGGCTTGGATCGCTCTCATCGGTTGTTTCCCAAAATTGCCGAAGCAGAGCATGCATCCTTGCGAGCACAAGATATTGCGAGGCAACTCCTCACATTTTCGAAAGGAGGAGTTCCTGTCAAAAAGGAGGTGTCGCTCAAAGAGATCTTAGAAGATAATGTTCGTTTGGCTTTGGCCGGGTCAAAAATCAAGCCTATCTTTCAGATTCCTTCAGACTTGTGGTCAGTAGATATTGATGTTGGGCAGATTTGCCAAGTCATTCACAATTTGGTGATCAATGCACGGCAAGCCATGGAAGATGGCGGAGAATGTATCATTCAGGCCCATAATCTTCTCAAGGATGAAGTTGAGTCTGTTCGATTCGATCATCTGCCAGAGACCTTTCCTGATCGATGGGTGCGGATTGGGATTGTTGATAGAGGAACTGGGATTTCAAAAGAAAATCTAGCGAAAATTTTCGATCCGTATTTTACGACAAAATCTACGGGGTCTGGACTTGGTTTAGCGACGTCGTATTCTATTATTAAAAGCCATGGGGGTACGTTGTCTGTGCAATCAGAAGTTGCGATAGGCAGTACATTTTCCTTTGTCTTGCCGGCCATTTCAGATGAGCACATCCTCGAGCACCCGATTGAGACTGATGTCAAATTTGGTCAGGGAAAAGTGTTGATTATGGATGATGAAATCCAAATTCGGAAGGTCCTTGGCGAAATGGTTGAAACCTGTGGGTACCACTGCCAAACAACCAAAAATGGAGAAGAGGCTCTCAAGGTTTTCAAGCAAGCTCAAGCAGCTGGATATCCATTTTCTGCCGTTATCTTGGATTTAACGATTCCTGGTGGGCTCGGGGGCAAAGATGTGATCATTCAATTACTCGGCTTGGATCCTCACGTACGAGCTATCGTCGTGAGTGGATATTCGAATGATCCGGTGTTAGCCAATTATCAGGACTATGGGTTTAAGGGAAGGGTCGCCAAGCCCTTCAATCTTGTTGACTTAAGTAGCGTTCTGAATTCGGTTATCCAAGAATCTGTGCTATGAGTTGTCAGGCACCTCCGGTAGGTATCTATTCCGCCATTGAACGATCCACCAGTCTCTTCTTCCGCTTGCATCTTTGAGATATTCGCCTAGTCATCGCCTTGTTCAGTGCACAGAGCCTCTTGTCTTCTTGCGACTCACAGAGTGTGAATCTTTCTAGAGTCATGACTTTCGGTGCAGCACTATCCTCCATGAGATCCAGAGTGCTGCTACCGCGTCATTGATAACTTTCCACTGATTGCCCACCATCCATGCTGGGCATGAGTACTTAAGTCATTATCTACTTAATTAGTGATCACCAGAAAGAGATTAATGCCTTCGGGTTCTTGCTCAATGGAAATTTTGTTATTGGGGACACCACAGTCTATGGCAAGCTGTCGAAGCTCATCTTTTGTACGATGAATAAGATTCCAGTTAAAGAGATCCATATAGCCACGAGAGGGATTTGTCGTGGAAAAATTGCCAATAATGAGCCTGCCATCAGTTTTCAAAAAACCGAGAAGTCGTGTGAGGATTCGCTTGAATATTGCATCGTTAAAATAGTCAAACAATCCGCCCGACCAGATGAGATTATAGGTTTGCTTCGTCGTAAACCGGAGCACGTTTTTTTTGAAAAACCTGATGTGATTAACAAATTTATTGCACAGGTTTGCGGCATAATTTATGGCTTGAGCATCTTGTTCTACGCAATCGATATGAATTCCGGGAGCGCCTACGATGTTCAGTGTCTCATACATGTCTCTTCCTGGTCCTGAAGCTAAGTTCAGGATACGGCAATCCGTTGGAGCCTGGTCTTTAGCTTTCCAAACTTGGTCCAGAAAAAATGAAATGCGATTTCTAATGGCATTGGTTGCTGTTTGCTGCTGAGAAAACTGATCCCATTTGGTTAAATGTGGATTTGAGCTGGTTTTGTATGTGTATATTTTTTCAATGAGTTGAAAATCACCTGCATACCCTAATGGCTTATGGTAAGCCCAGCCCTGAATAGTTTCAGGGGACAGAGCATCTCCGAATGCTTCTCTTAGTCGCTGCAATTGGTTTTCCGATGCCATGCCTTGGTTTTTATCACCAGAAAAATTATCTAATAGTGTATTGAGCATAAGGTAATCTGAAGGGTCTGGTCCGCCTTTTTTGGTTAAATAGCCAATAAATTGCTGAGTTTCATGAATGAGCTTTTCGATCTCAACAGTACGAGTGGCGGAAAAATGGGAAAGAGGAATAGGTTGATTAGACATAGAGCACCTCCTGAATGATGGTTGTGAAAGAAAATGAAAACGATGACAAAACAGACAGATGTCTGAATAAAGGGGGAGACTGCGAACGGGGAATAGGGGCTATTTAGCTGAAAAAAGGCTGAAAAAAAATTGGCGTTGAGAAGAGACCGAGCTTTAGGATTCCCTGCAAAAGGGAAGAAATTCGAGGTAGAACTTGCACAGGATTTCGTCCACATGATAGGACAAAGACCCCGAAAATAGCAGGTTTGAAGGTTGATGTGTGTTTATGGGGGCGTCATGATCATCAACTATTCCTCCAAGTTGGGGGTGCGAGAATACTTGTGGGGGACTGTTCTCTTTGAGATAGGAATAAAATGACCATAAATGAAAAATGAATCGCCCTGCTTATAAAATGAGATATTAAGAAAGGTATGAATGAGAAAGGTATGAATAAGATTGGTATAAATTAGTTGAAATAGAATAAAATCACCTGCTTATAAAAAAAAAGACATTACCGGATTGTGGATAAGCCTGTCTAGATAGAGATAGATTTTGCGGGTGACGGATTTTGGAGGTTAAAGATTCACATGAGTTTTTGTAGCGTTAACGGCTTTTCTTTTCTGTTTTCATCTAGTCATTGGATCGCTTGAAAGGTCCTTATCGTATGCCCTCACCTAAAAAAGTCCGAAAGAAGATAAAGCAAAAATCTGGACAGTTTGAAATTGCGACGATTCCGCTTGCCAAGCGGAGAAAATTTCAGAAACGGTTATTGGCATGGTATGACGAAGCTGGACGGGATCTTCCTTGGAGAAGGACGGAGGATCCTTATAAAGTTTTAGTTTCTGAGGTGATGTTGCAACAGACTCAGGTTGATCGTGTCATTCCAAAATTTCATGAGTTTTTGCAAAAATATCCGACGGTACAAGATCTTGCTGAGGCGAACCCGGAAGACGTTCGAAAAACATGGTATCCCTTAGGTTACAACATACGACCCTATCGTCTGCATGGGATTGCCTGTGAAACCATGGAGCGATATGGAGGAAAGATCCCCAGTGAGGAAGAAGAGTTGTTGTCGATGAAGGGGATTGGGCGATATACCGCAGGAGCTATTCAATCTTTTGCTTTTCAGAAAGATGCCGCCATTCTTGATACCAATGTGATACGGGTCTTACATCGGATATTTATTGCTACTGGTGACCCTAAAAAGCAAAAAGCAACATTG
>JAJDBQ010000151.1 GCA_029261255.1 Nitrospirales bacterium | reverse complement strand
CCGGCCGTAATCTCGGCGTTCTTGTGTCCGCAACAACACTTCCCCACTGTCCGTTTTGACTCCCCCACCTGGCAATTCGATTGCCGTCTCACGGATTTTCTGCGCGATATTATTGAGCGTGAGTCCATAGGCACGGAGATGACGCTGAGGTACCTCAATGGCAATTTCTCGAGACCGCACCATTCCTAGATCGACGAGTGTGATTCCTGGACGTTGTAAGAGATCATCTCGTATACGCTCTCCTACATCGCGAAGCGTTTGTTCCTCCTGATCGCCATGCACCATGATCGTCAAGACTTGATGGCGAACTTCGATGAGACTAATGATGGGACTTTCCGCAAGTTCAGGAAACGATTGAATCCCTTCAATTTCATTGTTCACATCTTGAAGGACACTATTGGTATTGGCGTCACTCGTGAGTTCAATTTGGATTGAGGCACTGCCCTCACTCGCTGTAGACGTCACTTTCTCGACGCCATCTAGCCCACGCACCGCATCTTCGATTGAGAGGATAATCCCTTGTTCCACTTCTTCAGGACTGGCTCCGGGATACGCCACAGACACTCGAACGACATCGATCTCAAATTCTGGAAAGACTTCTTGTTTAACCTTGGTACTGACCAATAAACCTCCAAGGATAAAAATCAACATGACTAAGTTAGCGGCGACGTGATGGCGGGCCATCCACGAGATTGGCCCTGATGAAGTGGAGAGAGGTTGATCGAACGCCATCGTGGCTGATTACTCCTCGGACGATTCTGGCGACGGAGCCAACTCGATGGATTGGGAAGAATCTTCGTCCTCAGCCGATACGAGCTTCAGGCCAGGAATAGCTGCTGGGAGTTGTGTCATGATGACCTGATCCCCATCCTCCAATCCCCGACTCACCAAGACGGAGTCCTTTCGGCTCAAGACGATATCGACGGTTCGGACTTCGAGTCTATTCTTATCATTTTTCACCCAGACTCGACTTCCTTCCCGAATGGCACTTCGGGGAAGCACGATCACGTTCTCCAGCATTGGCCCTTCAATTTCCACTCGGATATATTCACCTAAGAGCAAGGGGTGGCGCTCCCCTTCTGGTTTGTTCAATTCTAAAGGATCTGGGATGGACACCAGCACTTGAGCCATTCGACCATTCTGAGTCACTTCTCCAAGCAGGTCCACCACGACCCCATTTCGTTCGAGAAGTTTTCCATTTCCCAGTTCACGAAAGAGTCGCACCCGCGCTCCGGTCATCGATCCCGATTCAGGAAATGCGATCCAATTCAGCTGATGAATCGGGACACTCACATAGGCACGAAACTCATCCGTCCCCACCAATGTCGCCACGGTATTCTGCGCATTGATCAACTGTCCGACTTCAACAGACTCTGATAAGACGACTGCCGGAAATGGAGCCGTTAACACTGTACGTCGCAAGTCTAATTGCGCTTTCTGCAAGCGACTGTTCGCTGCCTCCAACGCCACACGCTTTTCTTTCAAATGGGGGTAACGCAGTGCTAACTGTTTACTGAGCTTACTGATTTTCCCAGAGGACAGTTTAAGCAAATCCCACTCACGCTTTGCCACCGCTTGGTTCCCCAATTCTACTTGCAAATCAAATTCCGCTTTGGCAAGAGCAGCTCTTTCCTCATCGACCATGACTTGAAAATCCCTCGGATCAATACGAAGAAGCGGCGTCCCTTTCGGAATGACACCACCCGCGATCAAGTCTGGATGATGTGTCACCACTCGACCGCCCACCTCAGGCTGTACGGTCAATTCCCTATACGCCTTTACCGTGCCAAAGGCAGAAATGATCGCACGTTCATTTTGAGAATACGTCTTGAAGACTTTGACGAACGTCGAGGTTTCGATCGGTACCGTTTTTGGAACACTTGGACGTATGGCGATAAGCGCTTGTGCCCCCACAACTGCCAGCACCAAAATGACGATGGGCAACACGATTCGAAAGAGACCAGCACGTTTTGTTTTCGACCATGCCACATTCATAGATCTTTACCGTGGGTTGAAGCCTCAGAAGAAGACGGCGAGACGTCCCAACCCCCTCCGATAGCCTTATAGACTTGTACGACCGCAAGCAATTGATTCCTTTGCGTTTGAGCAAACGCGATCTCCACATCAAACAACTGACGTTGCGCATCGAGCACATCGAGATAATTCGCTTGGCCATTGAGATATTCAAGTTGCGCTAATTGTCGGGCTTCACGAGATACGCGAAGAAGCTCCTCCTGAGCAACTCGAATTTCTCGAGTTTTTTGGTGTCCGATCAATGCATCTTCAACCTCTCGAAACGCCAGTTGAATCGCTTGTTCATAGCTAATCACGGCTTGATCATGCCTGGCTTCCGCCACCTCTAAATTTGCGAAATTTCGACCAGCCTGAAATATCGGCACTGTGATAGACGGTCCAAATGACCAAATCCTAGAGGTCCCGACAAACAGGTCGGAAAACTCTAAACTCTGTGAGCCGTAGTTCCCCGTGAGGCTGATCTGCGGGAAAAATGCTGCCTTGGCCACACCAATTTGAGCGTTCGCGGCAATCAATCGTTGCTCAGCTTCCTGGATATCGGGACGTCGTGCAAGAAGAGCCGAAGGCAATCCAGCCGGTACATCTGGAGGGAAGGTTTGATCTTCAAGCCCTGAGGCACGAATCACGGTATCAGGATTTCGACCCACGAGGATGCTCAGTTGATTTTCCTTTTGCCCGATTTGCCGTTCAAGGTCAGGAATGACCGCTTGCGCACGCGCCACTTCCTGTTCTGCGCGACGGATATCCAATGTCGAACTCTGCCCCATCATTTTCCGTAATCGTATCAGTTCTAACGTCTCTTCCCTCGTTCGAGAAGTAAGTTTCGCAATCTCAAACTCTAAGTCCAACTCCTGAAGTTCGAAATATGCCTGGGCAATATCACTCACAAGCGTCAACACAACGGTGCGGCGTGCCCATTCTTGCTCAATGAGTTCAGCCTGAGCGGCTTCTGTCGCCCGTCGCAACTTACCCCAAAGATCCAGCTCAAAAGACAGATCAAACGTCGCTTTAAATTGATTGGTTGTTGGTCCCTCCTGGGTACTGCCAGGTAGGCCGAACTGTTGCGCTGCCGCACCAGATATTTGATTTCGCTGAGCACTCGCATTGCCATTTATCTGAGGATACTGGTCTGCACCCGTGACACCTAGTTGAGCACGAGCTTCTCGAACCCGAGCAGCGGCCAAACGGACATCTTTGTTTTCAAATTGCGCGTAACGAATCAGGGCCTGTAGATGTGAATCTTTAAATAGCTCCCACCATTGAAGGTCAGCTAATGATTGTTCGTCAGTCTTTTCCCCTTGCTGCATGCGAAACGACTCAGGTGTGTTTACTTCAGGCCGTTCGTAATTTGGCCCTAGGGCACACCCACCAAAGAAACAGCCACTCGCAATGACCAAGAACAACAATCGCATAAATCGGCTTGCTTCATTCATACATTAATCCGATTTTTAAAGGGAAATTTGAGCGTGAACGTGCTCCCTCGGTCTCGCTCACTTTCCAGCAGCACATCTCCCCCATGCGCGGTCATGATTTTCTTTACCAAACTGAGCCCGAGACCATAACCTCCGGTGTCTCGAGTCCTAGACGGATCGATTCGATAAAAGGGCTCAAAAATCCGCGTCTGTTCATCGATTGAGATTCCTAAACCGAAGTCTTCTACCGTCGCGAGAGCCGCATCGCTTGTCGTGCCGATGCGAAGCGTCACAGGGCCAAATTCAGGCCGAGAATATTTCATCGCGTTTTCAATGAGGTTTCGTAAGGCAATCTGCACTCGATGACGATCTAATGATAGCTGGAGATTCTCCGGTGATGCCATAAGCCGGACGCCTGGTCCGGCTGAGGCGTACGATGCCACCAACTCCTTCACGATCGCGACAAGATCCGTGGGAGCCAGAGTAAGACCACCCGCCTCACTATTGAGTCGCTCTGATTCCAGCAGTTCAGTTACCATCGTTTCTAATTCTCGAATCTCTTGTTGAAGTTTCTCTTTGGCTGACAGGTCATGGACCATTTCACTGATGAGTTTCATCCGTGTCAAGGGTGAGCGCAGCTCATGGCTGACATCAAGCAAGAGACGGTCCCGTGCCTGAATCATATCATTCACTTGTCGAGCCATCTCATTGAACGACTGCGTTAATCGGCCAAGTTCATCGGCTGACCTTATTGGAACCTGATGACTGAAATTGCCCTGGGATATTTCACCCACTCCTTCGGTCAGCCAATTCAGTGGTCGAAATAGTCGATGCACCGCCACATAACTAGTTCCAATAATTAGCCCGACCACGGCCACCAACCCCAAGAAGCTCCAGGCTGGAAGTTCTCCAAATGGTCGATGAAGAAAAAATAGGGCATACTGAATATCATCCTGTTTTATGAGCACAAACGGATGCCTCCGATACCGTCCAACTTGCGTAGTCGAATTGGAAAAATCCTTATTAACCTCTAAGTTTGACATTGGAGGAAGCGACGGATCGGTCGACCATGTTCCCTCGATGCTTTTCACCAGGAACTGGATGCCCAATTCTTTCGCTAAGGTTCTTGCCAATTCCTCATCTGGCGGGGCACCTATTTCATGGACTAACTGAATAGAATATTTGGATAAGTTTTTGAATAAGTCAGACTTGAAGCCCTGATTACGATCAACCCCAATGAAAAAGAATCCGCGAATGACGATAAAGATGGCGAGACCAGTGGCCAGAAAAACCAGGAACAACTTGACGAAAATGGAACGCTGACGAAGTGACTTAATTGGGGGGACTGATGAAACCACGCGGGTGCTCCTCATCCAACGAATGCGGCGTCACCAAAAATTGGTACCCAGCACCCCAAATGGTTTTGATGTAACGAGGTCGTTTCGGGTCATCTTGCAGCTTTTGACGTAATCGGCTGACTGCGACATCAATAGATCGGTTAAACGCTTCCCAGTCGATCCCACGGATCCGTTCCATCATTTCCTCTCGACTCAGGACAGCCTCAGGATTCTTCAGAAAGAGTGTTAAGATTTCAAACTCCATCGTCGTCAGATCCAAGAGTTGCCCATGGAGAGTGGCTTCCCGCTTTCGCAGATCAACCGTCAAATCCTCAGCTTGGATACGGTCAGATGGAAGATGGTGACTGCCGTCCCCATTGCTCCTTCGTAGAACCGTCTGGATTCTTGCAACGAGTTCGCGTGGTTCAAAGGGTTTGGCCAGATAATCGTCAGCCCCGAGTTCAAGCCCTGCAATACGATCAGGAAGTTCTCCCCGCGCCGTCAACATGATAATCGGTACAGCGCTTTCCTTTCGGATTTCTCGACAAACAGCAAAGCCATCTTTCTCCGGAAGCATGAGATCGAGAATGATGAGCGAAGGGTTCTTTTGGCGAAACAACGTGAGTCCTTGATCAGGATGCTCCGCTGTCAATGCCATTATTCCGAATTGACTGAGATAGTCTCTCAACAACTCGATCAGCTTGTGATCGTCATCAATGATTAAGACAGTGGTGAGCATAATGGCTTAGGATGACGAAAAGGACGAGGAGGACTGAAGCCCTCCCCGCCCTTTATCAAGATTAGCTGTGAGACTGTCTCCGGTCCTCAAATCGTTCCTTCCATTTTTGCAAAAATTCAGCCGCTCTGGACTTTTGCTCCGGAGATAAAATGGCATGAAAGTCAGCAATTTTGGTGGTCACCTTTGGAGTGAACTCCTCCACAATCGATTGATGCCGCTTCACAATGCTTTGGACTTGGTCCTGGTCAAGCGTTTCACTTGAGATCAAGTCAAGAACCTGATCGAATGTTTGACCTCTCGCTTGAGTCATCGCTTGTCGGACCTGGAGAAACGACTCCTGCACGGCTTGAAGCTTGTCCTTCTGTGTCCCATTGAGATCCAATTTTTGGGCGATACGATCAATCTTGCCCTGGCCCCCATCATGCGAGCCACACCACCCAGAATGGTTTTTCGATGCACCGACAGCGAATGCCGTGCCAAGAACAATTAACCCGACGGTACTGAGAATGAGGATTCGTTTTTTCAAGAGACACCTCCTACGTGTGATGATGAATACATCAAAGTGATCTTTCATCACACACCCTATCATTCACCAAATCGGAGATCTTCTCACAGTCGTAAAACTGTGTAACAAATTGTAACAGACTGGAGGAAGTAGGAGGAGAATTCCAGAGTGAGCTCTGCCAATACAATCAGAATACAATACAGCCCTGGCTCGCACGATCAATGCCTTCTCTACCAGCTCTGTACGGTACTTGAGGGATTAAGAACGTTTACAAGAACCAGCCTCTCAACGAAAGACTGCCTTTTTATTCATGTGTTTCCCTTCTTAGGTTCATTCTTACCTTTACATTTCTTTCCCTCTCATAATTTTGTATGGTGTGAGGGTGTCGCAATTTGAAAGGATCGGTCGTGAAGAATTTCTTTGCAATTATAAAAAAGGGGATTGTCCTATTCATCGGAGGGCTATTGCTCGTGATCGGAGGAGGCATTGGATTAGAGAATCTTCAAGCTCCGGGAACCATCAATATTCCAATCATGATTTTTTCTTTCTCTGCAATCCTCGTGGGTTCCATCCTTCTGTTTCTGGCCTTCAAGAAGAATGAAAACTGAATCTCATGAGTTTCCCTTTTTGCACGAACTTTTGTAGAGTAGCCAGCCGAGGACCTGCCACAAAAGGCTTGAGGTCAGAGCGAATCGCCAAGCGAGAGTCCCTAGACAATGGGAAGAAATAGATTCCAGAATTCTCTGTAGCCTTAGACTGCTATCAAGCCAACGATGATTAAAACGATTCTCATCATTATCATCGTCATTTTATTGCTCATGCTTGCAGGATGCTTTGTGCTCGGGAGTATGTCGAAAAATGAAAAGCCTCCAGGATTGCTCTCCGGACACCTTGCACCATGCCCCGATTCACCCAACTGTGTTGTCAGCGACATTGTTGACGATAATTCACATTACATTTCCCCAATACATTATCCAGAGGCCATGGCCAAGGATTCGCTAGGCCTCATCAAACAGGTCATTCAAGAGATCGGCGGAGAGATGACGATTGAAAGGGATGCGTATATTGCTGCCACATTTACCTCGACTTTTTTTGGTTTTGTCGATGATCTAGAGTGCAGGAATGATACGGCCAATCACACGATTCACCTACGGTCTGCATCTCGTGTGGGCCATAGTGACTTCGGGGCGAATAGAAAGCGGGTCGAACTCATTTCGACCCTCTTTCATCAAAGAATCAATACTGCTGTTCCAAAGATCATCCTTCCGAGCACAAACCCCTCGGGGCAACATTAGATGTGTGGCCGATTCACTCAAAAAGGAAACGTTAAGAGTCTTGCAGAATTATTAGGTTTGCCAATTCCTCCAACCCTTGCCCCTCGCTACAACATTGCCCCATCACAACGTATCGCTTGTGTGCGCACCAACCCTCAGTCCGCCACACGTGAGTGCATCGATCTGAAATGGGGGCTGGTGCCATCATGGGCCAAGGATGCCAGTATCGGGAATAAGATGATTAACGCCAGAGCCGAAACGGTGGCAGACAAACCTTCGTTCAGGAAAGCCTTCAAGCAACAACGATGTGTGGTGTTAGCTGATGGGTTTTATGAATGGAAACGCGAAGGAAAAACGAAGCAACCCTACTATATTCGATTCAAGGATCAGAGACCATTTTGCTTTGCGGGTTTATGGGAACGGTGGGAGAATGGACCTGACGGTGCCCTTGAAACATGTGCCATGCTGACCATCGGACCAAACGCCCTCATGGAACCCATCCATCATCGAATGCCGGTCATTCTTCAGGCGCAGGATTTCTCGACTTGGTTGGATCCCAGTATTCAAGATTCTCAATTCCTCTCATCCCTGCTTCAGCCCTATCCGCCAGAAGAAATGGAAGCCTATGCAGTCTCGGCAATCGTCAATAATCCGAAGAACGACAGTGAAGCTTGTATTCAAACTCTCATTTGAATACAGCACAGCTTAGGCTGTTAATTTCCCCATACGAATATTAGGGTCAAGACTGTGTACATGATCCCTATTGAGGAGCCGCGTCAGTTTCCTGTTGGTCTCTCATCGTATCCGCATTGACGCTTGCCGGGGTTCGGCCCGGCAGCCGAGCCACTTTGGTTTCGGTCAAAGTGGCCAAAACCATTGACGCCCAGTCTGGCCAGAGTCAACAGGATGGCCGCCAGACAGAAGACGCGCCAACTCGCTCTGCTCAAACAAGCCCACGAAATATTAAGAGCGTCCACCCCAAGAGAGCCAGCCAGCAGGCGTCGAATAACATGGAGAAAGCGCCTCAGGCTGGTTCATCATTTTCATTTCCTTCAAATGTTGATGTGACAAGCTTTCTTTCAATGAACGAGTCCATATTTTGAATTTTCTGGCCTAGTGGTGTGGCCGAGCCGTGCAGCCGACAACGGAAAACAGGCGCGCACTGTTTGAGCCCTGCGAGAAGAACCAGGACAAGCTCCGCGAGTTTGCGCGCCGCCGGTGTCGGCGAACCGCGAGGGCACCCGAAGGGTCACACCACGGCCAACATGGTTTTGGCTACTTTGACCGAAACCAAAGTGGCTCGTCCGCCGGGGCGAAACCCGGCATTCAACAATAACCCCCTAACGCAGGATAGTCGGATACACGAGTGAGAGATGTTCCAAAGCTACGATTGATCTATATGTAAGACTAAACGCAGACTTAATGGGCAAACATCATGAAATCCTTCTTGGTCTTCACGAAAGGTTCATCATACTTAAATTAAAGAGGGCATACGGGAAAGGACTTCAAAAGACTAGTCTGGAGAGGGGATTGCCAACATTTCAATGAATTCGACAATCCCCTCTGTATAGATAAGCAGGCTATTGACTCGGCGTTTTTGTCCATGCCTGATCCCAAGCCAAACCAGTACCTGGGGCGTAGTACAAGGGGGCCTGATTACACCACCCTGAGAATGGAAATGGTTTACATTGAAACATGTCCCCTGTCGTACCTCGTACGGTTGTCCCAGGCTGATAACTCCCACGGCCTTCTGGATAGGTGAAATCTACTGGACCATTATCACCATCGGGGTTACCATCCGGCCCGCCATCAGGGACTTCTTTATCAATTACGAAGCTTAACTGTTTTGACGATTTCGTAAAAACTCGATTACCGTTTAGTGTTTGCGTTGGCTCAACGACACCGTCAGCCGTACGAGCGCCCACACGGACCACGCTTGAAGACTCGTTCACTCTCTGTGCCAGAATGAATGGCCACAGGACACGACTCCCTTGGCCTTCCTTTACCGTCATCTTGATGCTCTCGAGATCTGCAGAGTTCTCATCAAAGACCCGAAAGATCACCACCGTCCCAACCTGCAGGTCTTCTGCTGCGGTCACTCTCCCAATCTCTCGTAAATCATCATTGACGATCCCGCCCATAAATTCAACATCGCTACATGCGTAGAACGCCTCGGGACTATCTGCTCGCTGCCAGGTATGGAAAATGACGTGTTTTCCAGTCCGCTGGGGTAAGGTGCACGGCATTCGGTAGCCTCGCCCTCCACCCTGAATATTGACCAGAGGGGTCTGGCCATGTCGACAGAACTCTTCCAATTCATCCCAACGAATTGGTTGCGTCGGATCATACCCTTGCGGCGTGACGTAAAAGATCATATCTGCCGTCGCATGAGGTGCGGTGGCATTGTAGACGAACACAAACTGGCCATTGGCATCTGGCGAAATTTTTGTCGTTCGCCAATCGGACCGCAGCAGATCTAATCCTCTGAACGTCGAATTTCCACCACTACATTGTTGACCGTCAGGAATAAGATTTCGGTGTTGGCCATTGGCATTTCCTTGCCGAATCCCATTCCAATCGTACATGGGCTGCGTGCCACCCACCGCAACGGCCGCTCGACAGGCTGGGTCTTGATGGTTTTCCGGGTTGCCATTAAACCGGCATTCGTGAACACGGCTAGGGGGCGCCACGATTGTGCCATGAGCATGCACGCTGGCTGTGTGGCCGAATGTCATGCCCAACATTCCTATCAGGGCTATCGTTGTCAGATTACGAGAAATGTTCATGACGCAATCCTCCTTAACTTTGATTTTTGCTGTTAACGAACAATCACGTCGTCGATCCGGAACCAGGTCGCTTCGTCACGAAAAGTCTTTTTGTTATTGAATGCTCCAATAGTCATCGTATGTGATCCTGCTGGAAGTTTCTCCGTTTTCACCGTGACCGTTTTCCATCCCGTGGTTCGGAAGGGACCTCCATTCCCATCGCCCGTCACTTTTGCCAGTATTTCGCTTCCTCCATTCCCTAATAATTTGCTATCCACGGCCACAAGCGCTTCACTGAATTCGTCCCTCTCGTATTGAGGTGCTTGCGTGAGCCGATACCTAAATGAAATGGTCAATTGCTTCGAAGATCGCAAGGTAAACGCTCGTCGCCAACCTCCCGACATATTGAGAACATTGGCATCATTCACACCACCGAGGAGCACTTGCAGCCCTCCACCTTTGAACCCTTGATTGGGCAGATGGCTTCCATTCGAAAAGTTCGGTTGATTCGTCTTCCGAAACGCATCATCGATAAAGCGAAACCCATCAGGGCCTCCATCGAAGGAAGACTCAATGATGGCTCCATCAGGAGGAGACGGTGGTGGTGGTGGAGAGGAAGTGCCCTTGCGAACGACGACATTGTCAATCAACACGTCCGTCGATTCATTGTTAAATGTTTTTTTGTTATTAAACCCACCAATCGTGAGCGTATGACGGCCTGCTGCTAGCGATCCCGTTGCAATGTTGACCACGACAAAACCCGTCGTTTGAGCATTCCCCCCATTTCCATTTCCAACGATCCTCGCCAAATAGTCATGCGCGTTCACGCCAATGAGGGTCTTATCTACCGCAAGGAGTGCCTGGCTGATTTCATCACGTTCATAATCTGAGGCTTGTGTGAGGTTATAACGTAAAGTGACCGTAACCTGGCCCTCCTTCTCAAGCGTAAACGATCGCGACCAGCCTCCGGACATGTTGCGAATAGAGGCGTTATTGATGCCACCAAGTCGCACGCGGAGTGCACCCTGAGCTGGCACATGCGTCCCACTGGCGAAATTGGGTTGATTCGTATTTCGGAATGTATCATCTCTATAGGCAAATCCATCTGGGCCTTGATTGAAATTAGACTCAAAAAGGACATCTCCTGTGGGAGGAGGTGGCGGAGTTGGCGTTGGTGGCGGTGGCGGTGGCGGTGGCGGTGGCGTGACAGCTCTCACAGTAATTGTGATGACTTGAGTCGTTGTCCCACCATCACTATCGGTGGCCGAAGCCGTAATACGATGTGTGCCTGTTGAAAGGGTTCTCGCAAAGGAGCCACCTGTTCCAATCCGACCGTCTCGATCAGAAGTCCAAATCAGTCGGGTCGCCAGATTTCCATCCTCAGCATCGACAGCCGTGCCAGCGAAAGAGATAGAAGCCTCAGATGCCACCGATGCCCCATCCGCAGGTGATGTGATGGTCACGACCGGTCGAGTGAGATCTATCACCGTGATACAGGACGCTCCATTCACAACAGGTCGCATCTGCTGAAGACTGCATGGGGAAAACTGATCTTGGTTATTGAGGGAAGGATTCATGATGAAGTTCGACCCTGTACTCGCACACACTGAACCGCCCTGATTATCGTGCGGTGCACCAAAGTTATGGCCAAGTTCATGGGCAACCACAAGCGCTCCAGCCGTTCCACCTCCTCGAATTTGATCCACGCCAATACCAAACCTTGCGTTACACAGTGAACTCAAGAACGCAACACCAACCGTGCTGCCATTGAGATTACGCCCCGTGAATAAATGAGCCACGCCTGGATGGTCAAAGGAGGAAGAGTTTGTAAAATTTCCAAATTGATTAAGTAGCGTACTGGCACTAGTCGAGGTCAACGTGCCATTTTGCGCTAACGCTCGAATTTGCACGAGATTAATTTGCACACCGACTTGCTCAGAATAAATACCATCCACGATATTCATCCGTGCGATCACTGCCGCTTCGGTGGCTGTACCAAAAGAATTTTGTTGAATCTGTGCAAATTGAGGATCGGCGACAACCGCCATATCGATATTGAACCGTGCCCCTTCTGCCTCAGCGGGAACAAAACTCCGTAGTTCTTGTAAAAGCGCCTTATAGTCGGTAATCGGAGAATTCTGTGCTCCTGGCAAGTCCAAACCACAGGTCGTGCTCCCCAAGTCCCTCGTATCGGACAATCGGTACATGCCATGACCAGAGCTCTCCGAGGGAGGAGCCACTGAGAGAGCGGATGCAATCACCGGCATGGCGTCGATGATATAGATTTCTTGCCCATCCCAAATCATTCCTGACCACTCCTGCTTTATTTTCGTCAGCCTCACCCAGGAACCTGGAATCCCCTCTACTTTCCCTCTATACAGTTCGGACTGGGCAGAGAGTTTTTCTCTTTGAGCGGACGGAAGCTTCGCTATCAAGCGGGAATTCGATTCCAACCCTAATTGAAATACCTTCCCAAAGGCCTCAAACGACCAATTCCAAGCCGAAGAATTTCGATCTAACACATCAGCTCCCTGCTCCCGAGCTTCCAGGGTCATGGGGGGCATCGGCTCGTAGTTCAAAATTTCAAATGACTTTTCCTCTGTGAGGGAATGAGAACTATTCTCCGCATGGACTAAGGAAAATTGGCAGAAGACAAGGACCATCACAACACATGACAAACGTGATCGCATGAACATCCCTCCCGAGTTAAAAAATAGGGGGTTGGTACAAATCCTGTCACATTCGGTGGGGGGCACGTCGGCAAGATGCAGAATAAAAGGTACAGACCTTTTGAACTCGCCTTACGATTGAAGACAGTATGATCAACGAGATTCCAATCTCGTTGGGTATGCAGGATTCTTTTCTAGCAATCTACGTTCCGTAATCAACGATGGCCTGATGACGCATGATGACACAAGAACAAAGATGTTGAAATGTAAAGGAAATGTTGGGAAGCAGAGGCACGTTTATCTTGGAGCAACTCCAAAATGAGTTACTGTATCCACAGAAGGCTCCTGAGTACATGTAGGGAAAAACTAGAAGGTCGCGACATACATTGTCTTGTCAATTCCACATGGGTAATTAAAAAACTTACGCGACGTTACTATGAAAAATGGCTATATGAAAGAAAAATATGTCAAAAGATTGAAACTCAATATTTTCGACAACCCCTCAATAGAATTTTTTCTTATTAGTCGAGAGGAAGTGCTTGTTTGATAAGCTTTGGGGAACTAGGGGGAGAATCTAGTGATTGCGATCTAGTAGCGATTTTAGTTGCTTGAAGCTATTTCCGGTCCGCTGTTGACCTGCCATCCTCCACCAAGGGCTTTATAAATGGCAATGAGATTAATCACAACATCAATTTCACTGTTTGCCAAGCGATCCTGCGCTTCTAACATCGTACGCTGGGCAACGAGCACATCCAGCAGAGTATCAATCCCGGCTTCGAATCGATCTTGAGCATACTCCACTGCCTTGGCGCTAGACACTGCAGCTTGCTTCAACCGTGCTCGGGTTTGTTCTTGACGGGTAAAATTGACCATGGCTGTTTCTGTTTCTTCTAACGCACGCAAGACCGTCTTCTCAAAGGAAGCCAAACGACCCTGTGTTCGTGCATCGGCAGCGTCAATCCGAGCAAGAACTCCCCCAATATTGAATGCCGCCCAGTTTAGTTGTGGGCCAAACGCATAGGTCCCCGCCCCACTTGTCACCAGATTTGAAACCGAAGTCGAGGAAAACCCGAGACTCCCGTTCACCGTGATATTAGGATAGAGGTCTGCCACATTCATATTATACTCAGCCACGGCCTCTGCTACATTTCGTTCTGCCGCTCTGATATCTGGGCGGCGTTTCAGAAGATCAACAGGATTTCCGATATTGACCGACTGCGGAAGAGCAGGCAGGGGTTTCATCTCTTCTAAAAGATGGTGCAACGTCGTCGGAGTTTGTCCAGTCAGGACGGCCAATCTGTTCATTGCTGCGTTGACCTGAGCTTCAAAAGGTGGAATCGTAGATTTGGTGAGTTCCAACTGGGTACGAGCACGCGCGATGTCGAGTTTATCGCTCGCTCCGCCTTCAAACAGCACACGAGTCAGATTGTACGTTTGTTGCTGATTGTCTGCGTTCTTTTTAGCCACATTGAGCCGATACTGGGCTCCGCGCATTTCGATATAGGTTCGCGCGACCTCAGCGGCAATGGTGACATAGATCGCATCAAGATCGGCTTCGCGAGCAGCCAACTTGGCTTCTGAGGCAGCCAGTCGTTGTGTGACGCGTCCAAATAAATTTAATTCCCAAATGGCATCAAAGCCTGCGTTGTAGGTGTTGACGGTTCGATTCCCAAACGGAGGGAAGATTCCCTCTTTACTCTGCCGCTGACGCAGAGCTTCTCCCTCTACCTCCACTTTCGGAAAACGATCGAACTTTGTCTCGCCCAACAAGAGGCGAGCTTCTTGAAAGTTCGCCAGTGCAATACGGACATCAAGGTTATGCTCAAGCGCTTGCTCCACCAAATGGCTTAACAGATCCTCATTGAAATTTTTCCACCAATCAACAATGGGTTCGGTGACCTGAAATCTGCTCTGACCCTGCTCAAGAAATTGAGCGTGAACCAATGACTCTGTTTCTGGTGCCTGATACTCTCTTCCGACGGAGCAACCCACCGACATCAGCATGATGAGAAAAAATAGCGCTCGTTTCATTGGCTTAGTTGTTCGGTATGACATCATGACTCAGCTCTTCACTCAGAACTTTGGGTTTAAAGATACGCAGTTCCAACTTGCGTAACACCACATAAAATACCGGAGTCAGAAACAGACCAAAAAACGTCACGCCCAACATTCCTGCAAAGACGGCAATGCCCATCGCGTTTCGCATTTCAGCACCAGCTCCGGTTGAGATCGCCATAGGCAAGACGCCCATGATAAAGGCAAAGGAGGTCATGAGAATTGGACGCAATCGCAAACGGCTCGATTCAATCGCAGCTTGAATGATGCTTCGACCTTGGTCCTCCAGTTCCTTCGCGAATTCTACAATCAAAATTGCATTTTTCGTCGCAAGTCCCATAAGGACGAACAGACTAATTTGTGTAAAAATATTATTATCTCCTCCTGTCCACCACACACCAACTAAGGCCGAGAACGTACTCATCGGTACGATGAGAATGATCGCGAGCGGAAGCGTCAAACTCTCATACAAGGCTGCGAGCACCAGAAACACCAGAAACAACACGAGGGGAATCACATACATCGTGGTATCTCCAGAGAGAATCTGTTGATAGGTCAGGTCTGTCCACTCAAACTGCATACCTTGCGGGAGCGTCTTGTCTAAAATCCCTGCCATCACATCCTGAGCCTGCCCCGAAGAGTAACCAGGTGCTGCGTTTGCATTCAGATCCGCCGCTCGAAAGGCGTTATATCGTTGGGCAGCTTCCGGCCCAAAGGTTTCGCTGAGCTGAAAGACCGCTCCTAGAGGCACCATTTCTCCTCGTTGATTTCGAACTTTAAGATTCAGAATATCATTGGGGGCATCACGAAATTTCTTTTCGGCCTGAGCAATGACTTGATAGGTTCGCCCAAATGCATTGAAGTCGTTGATATACAGTGAACCAAGATAAATTTGCATCGCTTCAAACACTTCGTTGATATTGAGCCCAAGCTGTTTCGCTTTGGTGCGATCTAATTTTGCATACAGTTGTGGGACGTTGATTTGGTAACTGGAGAACACGCCGGTAAGTTCTGGTGCCGCATAGGCCTGTTCCAGCACTTTCCCCAAGGCTTCCTGCAACGCCTGATAGCCTTGGTCAGTCCGATCTTCGATCTGCAGTTTAAACCCACCAATCGTGCCGAGACCTTCAACCGGGGGCGGAGGGAAAACGGCCACAAAGGCTTCTTCAATACCATTAAAGCGTTGTTGAACGGTCTGACTGATCGCAAAACCAGACAGAGACGGATCCGTTCGATCATCAAAATCATCCAGGGGAAGGAATACAATCCCTGCACTTGAGCTATTGGTGAAACCATTGATTGAGAGTCCTGGAAAACCAACAGCTCCTGACACACCAGGTGTTTGAAGCGCCAGTTCGGACATTTCTCGGAGCACCGCCTCAGTTCGATCCAATGTGGCGCCATCGGGCAATTGCGCAAAACTCACTAAATACTGTTTGTCCTGGACTGGAACGAAGCCGGGAGGCACGGCCTTAAACATGCCATAGGCGGCGACCAGCAGCACCAGATAAACGACTAATGCGATGCTACGACGAATCAAGATTTTCCCAACACCATTGGAATATTTTTCTGAGCTAAACGTGAACAACCGATTAAATCCTTTAAAGACTCCGCCAAACACTTTATTGAGTCCGCGCGTCAACCAGTCATTTCCCTGACCATGTGGCTTGAGAAGTAGACTGGCCAGGGCCGGGCTTAAGGTCAATGAGTTGAATGCTGATATGACGGTTGAGATGGCAATCGTCAACGCGAATTGGCGATAGAATTGCCCAGTGAGCCCACTAATGAAGGCGATAGGAACAAAGACGGCTACCAAGGTCAGCGTAATCGCAATAATGGGACCGCTAACTTCGCGCATGGCTTTGTACGTCGCTTCTTTTGGAGACAGTCCGTTCTCAATGTTCCGTTCCACGTTTTCCACGACCACAATGGCATCATCCACAACGATCCCAATAGCGAGAATCAAACCAAACAAGGTCAGGACGTTAATGGAGAATCCAAACAAGTAGAGCACAGCAAACGTCCCGATAATGGAGACGGGGACTGCGAGCAACGGAATAACAGAGGCTCGCCATGTTTGCAGGAAAAGAATCACGACCAACACCACGAGTCCGATGGCTTCCAAAAGCGTCACAATCACAGCTTCGATCGAGCCTCTCACAAATACGGTAGGATCGTAGACCACACTGTAGTCTACGCCTTCAGGAAAGTTACTTTTGAGCTCTTTCATTTTGGCTCGCACATTGTTTGAAATGTCGAGTGCGTTGGCGCCAGGCGAAGCAAAGATCGGGATCGCCACGGCATTCTTATTGTCGAGCAAGGAACGTAGCGCATATTCGGAAGCCCCCATCTCGACACTCGCCACATCCTTCAGTCTGGTAACCTGACCCTGCTCTCCTGTACGAATAATGATTTCTTCAAATTCGCTTGGCGTTCGCAAACGTCCTTTCGTGTTTATCGGTAGCTGTTGCTCCGCAACATCTGCATACGGTGCCCCACCAATGATACCGGCTGCCACTTGCACATTTTGTTCACGAATAGCGGAGATCACATCACCTGCCGTGAGATTTCGCTCAGCAATTTTTTCTGGATTCAACCAAATGCGCATCGCATAATCACCCGCTCCAAACAGGAGAACCTGGCCGATACCAGAAATTTTGGCCAACTCATCTTTTACATTCAGCAAAGCGTAGTTCCGCAAATAGAGCATGTCATACCGATCATTCGGAGACTTCAAATGCACGACCATCGTGAGATTCGGAGAACTTTTGACGGTCGTGACCCCTAATTGACGGGTCACTTCTGGAAGACGTGGAAGTGCTTGAGAGATACGATTTTGGACCAATTGCTGCGCTAGATCAGGATCAGTACCTATTTCAAACGTGACAGTCAGCGTCATTTTTCCATCAGACGTCGATTGCGAATACATATACAACATGTTGTCGACACCATTGATTTGCTCTTCAAGTGGGGTGGCAACTGTCTCGGCTATGACTTTGGAGTTTGCACCTGGGAATTGCGCGTTAACCACCACGGATGGCGGAACCACTTCCGGGTATTCAGAGATCGGCAATTGAAACATGGCGATCAGACCCGCGAGGAAGATCAGAATCGAGAGCACGCCTGCAAAGATGGGTCGATCAATAAAGACTTTTGCAATGTTCATGATTGGACTTTCGAAACGCTTAATTGAGCGTCAACTCAACTGGCTGGACTTCCATTTCTGGGCGTACTCGCTGCAGACTATTCATCATCACCTGATCCCCAGATGTGAGGCCTGAAAGCACCACGCGTTGGCCCTCCAATGTCCGCCCCAATTTCACTTCTCGGTAGGCCACTTTACTGTCTGGGGTAATCACATACACATATTTTTTTTCCTGATCTGTGCGTACGGCTCGGTCGCTCACGAGCAAGATTGATTGCTCCCCGGACGACCCCAAATGCACGGTCACAAACATTCCAGGAACCAGTGCTCTATCTTCGTTGTCAAAAATGGCGCGCGCGCGAATAGTCCCGGATGTCGTGTTGAGCTGGTTATCAAAAGAATGAATGACACCTCGAAATACGGCGCTGGTATCACTCGTTAATGTCAGTTCTACGGGCATCGCACCTCCAGCGGTTGATCGCCTGGTTTTCATATACGTCTGCTCGTCCACATCAAACTCTGCATAGAGTTGATCAACCGATACAATGGTCGTGAGTATCGGCGCCGTAAGGCCAGACTCTATGACGTTCCCCTCGGTTATTTCCGCACGACTAATTCGACCAGATATCGGCGCTTTAATATGAGCGAACTCGAGATCCAACGCCGCTTGTTTCATGCGTGCCTTGGCCGTATTAATAGATGCCATCGCTACTTGATATTCATTTTTTGTCGAATCAAACCGGCTTTGAGATATCACTTTTTTTTGTACCAACCCTTTGGCTCGCTTTAATTCCGATTTGGCTAACGTCGTCTGAGATTGTGCGGTTTCAAGAGCCGCTTGAGCACTACGAAATTCTGCTTCAAATGTTCGAGGATCAATCACAAAAAGAGGATCACCCTTCTTTACAATTGCACCTTCTTCAAAAAGTACTTGAGTGATGGTCCCTCCAACTCGTGGACGTACTTCCACATAATCAACAGCCCTCAAGCGACCTGAAAATTTACTCCAAATACGAATGGACTGAGGTTCAATTGTCACGACTTCTACGGACGGGACTCTGTTCTTCTCTGGAGGCGGAGCTCCATCAGAATCATTCGCGCTTGTAATATTGTGCAAAGCCACTCCACTTAAACCCAAGACCAGGAGAGCGACAAACAGCGTGAGGGTCATATGCCCCTTGAGATGACTCTTAAAAGTGTTCATTTTTAATCTCTTTCATAGGATTTCTTTAGCACACTTACGCTACATACCAACCGGTCTGTTTACATCATTGAGACATGAATAACAAAATGATTG
This sequence comes from Nitrospirales bacterium, assembly GCA_029261255.1. Lineage (GTDB taxonomy): Bacteria > Nitrospirota > Nitrospiria > Nitrospirales > UBA8639 > Nitrospira_E. The sequence continues at coordinate 13,561 of JAJDBQ010000151.1, read as the reverse complement.
AAAGGCGTCAACTACTCAAATTCTCTACTTGATAAATAACAGAACAATCGAATTGGATAGGGAATGGTAGAAGGTCACTGCTTTCAAGAAAAATCAACCCCCGTTCTATGCCTCCACGGCTAGAGTCAGAATATTTTCTCGGAAAGAATTCTCCGAGTTTGGCCATGGCTGACGATACTCGTCCTTAAGATCAATCATACGATATAGCCCTTCTCTCAAATCAGTCTTCACGACAGCTAGGTCGGAATATACTCGCCCGTAGATGAGCAACCCTTGGATAAACTGGTTAATCAAACGCCCTAATTGATGGGGGTCGAGGTCAGACTTCAGAAGGTTTTCGGCCTTAAGGTTACGTACTAAAGCCACATTATACTTCACAGCATGCTCTGACATTTGGCGTGAAGCTTCGCGTACCCGCTCCTCGCCAGAACCCGCTTGCCCACCAGCAGTAAAAAAAGGGCACCCGGAGACTGGATTACTGTTTTCGTCATTCGCCTGGCCTTGTTTATTAATGACAAACTGAAGAAGATTTTCTAAATGTTCAAGGGGAGTGAAGGTTGGTGAATACAAAGCGTCCAGCTCTTTTTTTATGCCCAGCCAATGATGTTCAGATGCCTCGTAGAACAAATCCGCTTTGGTTTCAAAGTAATGATAAAAGCTACCCTTGGTCACCCCGGCTTGCTGGCAAATTTCGTTCACGCCAACATTTGAGTAATTGCTCTGCCAAATAAGTTGGGTGGCTGTCTCCAGTAACTTTTCTTTTGTACTGGTATGTTTAGACATCTCATTCCCTCCATTTTAGTATATCTAGCATATTATACAAACCAGTTGGTATAATTTCAAGCTAGACAATGAAATCAAGAGGCGATACCCACAAGTTCCACATCAATCGATTAGAGGACGATCTCCACGAGCAGCCAATTGATTTATCCTTGGATTAGAGCTCGATGAAGGGTCTCTTCGGTGGCTCATCAGCAATACCTTGCACCCGGAGATGTTTACGTAAAATCAAACGAGGGCCTACTGAACACTCCATGAAAAGTAGAGCAATTCTCGTAACCATGGAAAATTAGGCAGACCAATTCTTAACCAAATAAGACAGAACAATCGAATGCGCTCGACAACTTTTAACGAGCCACGATGAAAGGAAATCAATGAAAAAAAGAACACCTCGTTGTTGTGAATTCAAATGGGCGCTTGCTGCAGCGCTATTTTTGCTAAGTGTATCTGCTCCCATATTAAGAGCGGAAACTGTCTGGGATCCTGCCAGGGTCGTCCTGGAACGGCATGAAGTTGGCCAAGGGGTCTATGCGGTGATTCATCAAGGGGCTTCCGAGGCCAACAAAGAAGGGGATCCAGTCGCAACCTCAGGTGGTTTCATTATTGGAGAGCACAGCGTGTTGGTGGTGGAATCAATGATCAATCAGGCTCTGGCTCACCAAGTGATTGAGTTGGTAACCCAAGTCACGAAGAAACCCATTCGCTATGTTGTGAACACGAGTTACCACGGAGACCATAGTTATGGGAATTACGCATTTCCCTCTGATGCCATGATTATTCATCACCCCAAAACAAAAGCGTACATTGGAAACCCAGAAATTCTAAAAGCCGACAAGATTTTTATGATTCAAAATTTTGGGAAAAATGTAGGGATTGAAGAAGTTGTCGGACGGACTGCAGACATCTTAGTCGATGACCACCTCACCATCGACCTTGGCAACAAGGAAGTGCAAATCATGCATTGGGGGTTTGCACAAACTCCGGGAGACTTGTTTATCTGGGTGCCGGATGACAAAGTGTTTTGGACGGGTAATCCATTGGTGGCCATACCACCAGCTCTTCCATGGCTCCTAGAAGGTGGGCATCAAGCATCATTAGCCACCATGAAAAAAATCCGAAAATTTTTACCGGCAGATGCGACAGTTATACCTGGGCATGGAATACCCATGAAGCCTAAGGACATTGATTTCACGATTCAATACTTGGAAACGCTAGACCACGAAGTGCAGACAGCCATCGCTAACGGATTATCTCTCAAACAAATACAACAGTCCGTTACGATGCCGAAGTTTAAGGGTTATATGCTATGGGACTGGGTGCATGTTGGAGTTAATATTCCGGCTGTTTATAAATCCCTTTCAGAACAATAGCCAAGTCGCCATTGAAATTAATCGCTCACAGATTTTCTTAGTCTTTCAGAAAGCTATGACACCAAGATAAGAGACTGATATTGGTTGCAAAAATTAGGATAGAAACTCAACTCGACGAACGCACGACTTTTTGGCTTCATCTGATGATGGTGGATAATTCTTGACGTTCGACATTTGAGTGGCCTTTCATGAAAAACTCTAATTATTCAATCAACTGCCCTCTCCTGGCAGATGTCCCATCCGAAGATCTACAGCGAGATTGCCCGACGGCCAAGGTTCTTTCATTTCAACATAAGAACACGATCTTCATACAAGGCGAGAACGTCCGGTCGGTCTTTTGCGTTCTTTTCGGACAGGTCACACTCGCTCGGGTCAGCCGTGAAGGAGAATCCTTTACCACCGCTCTGTTGGGGTCTGGGGATTTTTTCGGGCCTGCGCTGAGCGGCATCCCTGAGACTGAGGACACCGCACAGGCCAAAGGAAATGTTACAATTTGGAAAGTACCACTTGAAGAGTTCCAAAGCCTTCTCCTCAACCATCCAATCATATCATGGGAATTTATCGCGATTTTGGCACGCCGCCAACGCCAAATTGAGCGGAGACTCGAGGGATTGGCCTTTAAACGAACTGAGGTACGGCTGGCCGAGACCCTCATTGAGCTTTCTGGAGATTTCGCAACACGTTGCGAGCACGGATTCGGACAGCACCTTCGCCTCACTCAACAAGAACTCGCTGACCTCGTGGGAGCAAGTCGCCCAGTGGTCAGCACGATCCTTAACAAACTGAGAGACCAAGGTATCCTTGGATATAGCAGAGAATATGTCTGTGTACGAGGAATCGACGACATCAAACAATTCATACAGCCTTAACGGCGTCCCAACTGTTATTTAGAGAACAGACACGCTTCGCTGCCTACGCTACTCTGCACCCAAGCCTCTATACTGGGGGCTTCGGCGCGGCGTCTCCGCGAATACAGAACGGAGCCAACCATGAGCAAAGCGTATCTTGCCATCACACTTCACGTGGCCGAATCGAATCGCAGTAAAGCTGGGGAGGTCTACACCAAATACAAACAGCCCTTTCTCGAAACGATACACGGCGCCACGTCAAAAGAATTACTCGTGCGAGAAGCCAACGTCCAAGTTCTGCACGGATTCAATACGACGACATCCGCTGAGAAATATTTACAAAGTCCCCTATTCAATAACGATGTCGTTAGCGCGTTGAAGCCCTTTCTCATGTCTGATCCAGACATCAGAATCTACGAAGCATTGTAGTGACGAACGTTGGTCCTCTCGAAAAATCTCGTGATATGATGCTCCCAGCTTCAGGCAGACAAGCGGAAAGGGAGAATTGGACTCGAAGCTACTCCTGCTCTGTTTGTTCGTCCGCATTGTTCCACAGTAAGTGAAGAGGGCGGGTTGGGAGTCTCTGCTTCTTTTGATGCAAAAATGAACCCCGCTAACCATTGGCTCACGTTTTTTGTCTTGTTGTGAATGTACAAGGAAAAAAAACGCATTTAATTGCTATCCGAAATTACACAACCAGAAAGACGATGATCATGCCGGCTTACAACAATGAATACGCAATAGTCCCATCACCAGAAGATTTCCCAGTTCATGATGATTTTAATAAGCGTATCGTAGTCAAACCCAATGATTATTCATGGACGTCTTTGTCGATCCCTGGAATTCAGCATATGACGTTAGATCGAATAGGTGGAAAGTTGAATTGTGCAACGACCCTTGTCCGCTACACTCAGGATAGTGGAATCCCAGAGAATATTCATTATGGTGACCTGGAATTTTTCGTTCTCGATGGGACGCTTACCGATGAACACGGCGAATATTCAAGTGGAGCATATGTACGGAATCCGAAAGGTACATGCTCTCCTCCAAGCATCGCAGCCAAAGGAAGCACGTTGTTTATGAAATCCCATCCATTCCCAAAGAATGATAAACAGCACACGGTTATCGATACGGAAAAAGCAACCTGGCGGCCAGGAGTGGTGGAAGGACTTCAGGTGATGCCCTTGCATGAATATGAAGGTGAGCATGTAGCACTCGTTCGATGGGCACCTCATACACAATTCAACCTCCACTCACATCGCGGAGGTGAAGAAATACTTGTCTTGGAGGGAGTCTTTTATGACGAATATGATTGCTACCCAACTGGCACATGGATTCGCTCTCCCCATTTAAGTCGCCATACGCCTTTCACCAAGGAAGAGGGCGCATTAATTTACGTGAAGGTTGGGCACTTAGTATCACCGAACCTTTGAGGTAGCTGATTGGAGTGAACAGACTCCTACGAGGTCGTGCACTCCTCAGTCAATCAACGCTTCGCAAGCTCGGGGCTAACGACCAATAGACGAAGTCTATGACTTCATACTTTCCCCTCTGAAATAACTCGTCATACCAATCTCCCAGTTCGTTGAACCTCATCATCGCTAGCCCAGCTATTTGCTTAGCCATCTATTGCTTCTCCCTTCCCCTTGGTAAATATCTTGAGCATATTTCTGATATTTGAAATTCATCTTGCAACTTTTGAATAAATAATGAATACACAGTTTGTAAAAACGAAGGTTCTTAGAGGTGTCCATATGTGAGAAATCCACGCTTTTAGTAACTTTGCTCTTACGTCGTACTAGATTTCCAAATGACATGAAATTTGCATATATACCATCACCAGAGTCCAGCTTACCAAGAAAGTGGTCCGTTCAACATGAGGCCTCGTATGAGAATTGAAGTGCTAGAAAGTGGTTTTGGCTTGAACGGTGCCTCCAAATTTTGGCCCTTTAACATGGCAAAGAGAACTTCAAATTCCTCATTGCATCTTTGATTAGACACTAGTGATATACCATTACTCCTATCGGTGAATTGCTCCTGCTGCTGCAAAGAGATTCACTGTGGAAAACCATGATACTTTCCACCGTTTTTACACTCGGAGGTCGGTCTTATGCTTCAGCTTCATGCACACCAGTATTCTCATTCAAAGATTATTGTCCTTGCTGGTCCTTTTAGTCGTCATACAACAACAGGGATCCAAGCGAGGATCTGGGCGGCCCAAGAGTCAGGCTGTCACCACATCATTTTGGATTTCTCCGGCGTCACGGAGATTGATTCAACGGGCCTGGGAGAGTTATTTCTCTGGTATCACAACATGAGACCTCTTCATGTCATGATCAGTATCATCAAGCCACCGACCGATATTCGGAACCATTTAGATTGGGCGCATCTTTCAGAAATTGTCCCGATCTACGAATCTGAACAAGAAGCCATAGGCCACGCCAGAATGTATACATGATCATTTGCACATTTGAGCAGACAACATCAGCTCAATTTTTTTCTTCACCTCTCTATTATGAGAAAGCCTTCACATCGAAAGCTCACTGAGCTTCCCGCCTATAGCATAGGAATCCGTCTCGCATTATTTGATGACAGAGTTCAGATGGATCAAGGTCGATGAGGAAATAAAAAAAGGAGCGATTCTCGCTCCTTTTTCTCCTGATTATTAAAACTGTATCTACCAATCAATCTTGTGCCGCATGGTTCACCCAGACGATTGAGTTACCAAAGCTTACGTTAGGCCATTTCCCAAGTCCCTATCTTTTCCTCAATACATTTGAACCAGAAGACCGTATTCAGGAATCAAGAGAGAACAACAAATCACGTCTCCCTGAGTGTTGGGAAAAGACACAAAAGCACAGCCAGCATCGCACTTGGGACAACTAGAACTACATTGATCTTGAGAATTCAAAAGTATGAGTTGCACAAAGGTCAAAGGGGGCCAATCTCCCACTCATCCTCAGGCCTTAAAATTCTTGACAACCTTACTTTGTAACCAGGAATACGACCTTCCGCCTAACGGGAAAATGAAACGTGCCATTGGCTGAAATCCTATCCCCATCATTGTTCTCCGTAACAAATCGAAAGGTTCCTGTAATTTTACTGATGCCGGGATAAGTACGGTCAGGGGCAAAACTCTCCAAGGTTATGGTTCCTTCTGTATTCGCGTGATATGAAATAAGCTTACCCTCCTCCTCTCGTTCTACACGAACATCAAAATGTTCACCGACCTTCCGAGGATCAGACGTCATCAGAACATGGTTGCCAGGCTGAGCTTCATCAGGGATTCGAAAAGTTATGGTGAACCCTTTTTCGCCTGCTACATCGGTATTGATATTCGCAAGCAAGAAATAACCAGGACGATTCCCTGTGACAACATCTCGTTTTTTTGGACCCAGATAGGTCACAAGTCCCGCCCCTTTTACTTCAGCATTCACAGCCCCCGATACGTTTGCAGTGAATTCCGGATGAGTGACTTTTGGCTCTTCGATCGCTGCATCCCTTGGTGAATCAGAGCATCCTGTCATGACACATATCACTATCAATACGGCAAACTTTCCAATAGTCTGAATCGGAGGCATCACGTTTGTAATAGCTTCCATCGAACTCCCTCCTCATGCAATTTTTCCGTCAAAAAAACAGATTCTTTGCTGGAACCCTATTGTTCTCTAAGCTGGAGCTCGCCTCTTCCGTCTCACCGTGTTTGGTTGAGTACCGTCATGAATTTCTTCTTGAGGTCTGGATCATTTTGGATCGTTTGAAACAACGTGTTGTAGTCCTCAATCGTCATTCCGCGATCCGTGACGGCCTGCGTCATCTTCTGATTCGCCTCTTGTTGCAGTGCGTCCGCTTGAGCGGGGTCTGGTGACTTAACAATACGCTGTTCATAGCTACTGTGAATCTCGGAAACTTCTTTGTACGCTCCAGCAAACGGCTCAAGAATATCCCCTGAAATTTCCTCATGAGCCGCCGGAGTCTCCGCTACTTCCGCCTGCACTGCACGACTCTGCACAAGAATCAATGCGAAGGTAACTACTACCGCTACACTCAAGGATTTAAGATTCATTGGAATGGTTGTCATAATATTTCTCCTTTATGAATGATATAAATAAAGGCCGGGTCACCACATGTGGCTTCCATTGCTACCGTGGATAACCAGACAGAAAACTACATTCCTCTGGCCTCTCAATGGCCTCCTTATCAACTTGCCCCGTCACTACCCATCTTTTGTGATATCGCAAGAGACGGGCCAACATCTCCAACTGAAGTCCGTGAGCTCTTCCTGAGATAGATAACTTGAGGCGTAGCCAGAGATTCTCTCCGAATTGACACCTCAAGCCGTCTCGTACGAATGGAAAGATCGTCGTAGGGAAGACCCTACGGATGATCATGAAACCCTACAGGTTACAAGTGCCAAGAATTGAAGACTCGAGTGCTAATGGATTACGTTTATTTTAAGAATCAATAAGATAGACCTGCTAATCAAGGACGGGCATATATCATGCTTCTCAGTTTCTCATACATAGGCATGCCCGTGGCTTCTGAAGTATATTTTTTCGATCAATCAAAGAGGGCACAAAAATAAAGATTCGCTTCATACACCCTCTTCGATATCAATTGCTGTCGTGTTTCCAATGAATCCAGATCAAGAAACTCACGCACGCTCTCCGGTCTTCGGCATACAGAGGAACACTCCTCTCTGCATACTAGTGGTAGAAGATGATCCTTCCGTAGCGGACATGCTTGAGGCTGCCTTCAGAGCATGGGGTTATGGCGTATGGATTGCTCGTAACGGACAAGAAGGCTTAGAAGTCGTCGCAACTCAATCCGTGGATGGCATTCTCTTAGATATACATATGCCAATCATGGATGGACGAACCATGCTCGATGAACTACGCTGGATGGGATATCAAGTACCCGTGTGGGTGATGTCAGGTGGGATGGACAGACTAGCTCTACAACAATTTCTCCGAGAGGGAGCGCAAGGATTTTTTGTCAAACCTTTCCAATTCGAATCCCTTAAACAGACCTGCGCTCAGATCTTTTTATCGAATGACTCATAAGAAGCAGACAACCGGACTCTTCTTCCTCAGCCAAACGTTCTATTCGAGAAAACTCATGCGAAAGACAAAGACGACTACAGGTTATTGGACATGCACTGTATGCTATTGCCCTAATTTGTAGGATCCTTCATACAGCACCCACCTCAACTCGAACAACTTTCCAGAGCTCTCCACATTCAATTCAGTTGACATATAGAGCATATTTTTTTGTTCCTTTATTTAGGTATTTTACTTGCTCTCTAGGTCTATTATGCGCGTATGGCTTATTCAGATCTGGATATTTTTCATTCTGCCAACACTATCGAGGTATGCCATGAAAAGACTATTGAGTATTCTGACCCTACTTTGTGCATTCGGATTCACTACTACTTCCATTGTCCAAAGTGCCCCAACGATTGAAGAAGGCACTTCAATTGTGCAAGGGACCCTCATGGAAATTAAAGGCTCCTTTTACGTGATCATGGATAGTAGAGACAAAGAACAACGCATTCATGTCGATAAAAGCACGATCATCATCGGCAAATTCCAGCTCGGATCCCAAGAAAGGCACAGATGACCAAGGGTGGCCATGCCTCAGCTGTCATGATTGCTGAAAGTTAAGAACCTCCTTGAGGGTTCCCCTTCATAACAGCATATAACTGTGGGCCAGCCCCTCAGTGGGCTAGCCCAGCCATCATCTTAATGTTCCCGAAAGCCTAGGTGAGCTGCCACCTCCTTCGCCTATACCAGCATTCGCACCTTCAGACATAATCATTTAGCAGTCTCAAGTGTGATTCAACATTTCCAAATGGATCATTGCCACCTCGATTTGTTGTCATCACTGGATATCACTCGCCCTCAATTGACATAGGTTATGAAGGCATGGCCTACTTTCATTCCACAGCCTTCGATTGCATTGGCATTTTCTTTATGGTCGAACATGAAACCTTCTACGATACTCTTCGGATCCACTTCAATTTTAGGGTTTAATCTGGCAAGACTATTTTCCCATTCGGTCGTCCCTTTTTCATCACCTGGCAATCGCGCGCCAATCGTTCAACAATGGTTCGTTCTCCAACTAGAAGATCCTGAATGGATCGAATCAATTTTCAACCAATACCAGCCACAGCTCCTTATCTACTGCCATGCCGTGTGTGATGTGTCGAAATGTGAAATTCATCCGGGCTGGGCTCATGAGGTTAACGTGGGACATCTTAGGCGAGTGCTGAAGGCCCTGCCATCAACAGTACGGATGGTGTATATTTCATCTGATCATGTGTTTGGTGGAGATGGAACGTACACTGAAGATTCCCCACCATGCCCGATCAGTATGTATGGAAGAACTCGACAGGAAGCGGAGCATATCGCTTTAGAACGGACTGGATCTTTAGTTATTAGAACCGGCTTAGCTATTGGCCCCTCGCCGAATGGTCGCACGGGGCACTTGGATTGGCTCCGATACCGCTCACAGCGCCAACTACCGATCACCATTGTTGAAAACGAATATCGTTCTGTGGTGTGGGTGGAGGATTTAACGAAGAGAGTGATGGGACTTGCTCGAAGCAGAGAAACAGGAATCCGCCATATTCCCTCAACGCAAGCTGTTTCCAGAATTGAGCTGGCTCAGTACCTCTTGAAGAGGTTAGGTTTGGAAGCACGCTTTCAACGTGAAAGCCGGGATCAACGCCCAACACCGCATTTAGGGCATGTCGAACTGACGAGTATCTATGAAGATGGGCTGGCGGTTCCACTACCGAGTGTGGTTGAGAGCAAAGATACTTCACTTTTAGGCGAGGTTGCGTAAGTCATAGTTGCGGTCTTTTTTTATTTCAGAATCGGCCTTTAGCCTCACCCCTCCCATTAAAGAGCGAGGGAGTTTGAATTGAGTTCGTTGACACTCAAATTACTCTGCCTATGATGCTAGTTTTTTTCGCGCGTACACCATCTGTAATCCAATTATAGTTTTAGCATCTCGTATAGTACCGTCAAGAATTCTAGACATCGCTTCGTCTAGCGACCATTCCACAATTTCCAGAATCTCGCCTTGGTCCAATTGCTGTTTTCCTGTGTCGAGTTTCGTCCCTTGATAAATGTGAATGACCTCGTCGGTAAAGCCAGGCGCAGTCCAAATACTCGTCAACAACTCTAAAGACCCTGCGCGATAACCCACCTCTTCTTCCAATTCACGTGCAGCGCAATCTTTCGGATCTTCGTCCGGATCTAATTTTCCTGCTGGAATTTCGTAAATGAAACCACCAGCTGCATGCCGAAGTTGACGAATAAGGACCACCTTCCCATCCTCTTTGAGAGGCACGACAGCGGAAGCACCAGGATGTCGAAGAATTTCCAATTCGATTGTTCGTCCGTTTGGCAGCGCGACCGTATCCAAATCAAGCTTCAACACTTTCCCCGAATGAACACGAATGGTCGACAGGAGTTTTTCCTCTTGCATAGGTCTCCTTGGCAATAACGAATGGATTTACTATTTTTGGCGTTTATAGAATGGCAGTTTGACGACTTTGGCGGGCACATGTTTTCCACGAATATTGATGGCTAACACGGTTTCATCTTGACACAACTCTGGGGGAAGCAACCCTAATCCAATGCCTTTTTGCAGTACCGGAGAAAAATTCCCACTGGTCACCCTTCCAACAATCTTTCCGTCTTTCACGATTTCCATATCATGCCTGGGAACCCCGCGCTCCATCATTTCAAAACCAACAAGTTTTTTAGGTATTCCTTGCTCTTTGAGTTTCTGTAGGGCTGCTTGACCTTGAAACGGTCCTTTGTCCCACGCCACCACCCATTCAGCTCCAGCTTCTAAGGGTGTCGTCTTCTCATCCATATCGTTGCCATAGAGCAGATATCCGACGTCTAATCGAAGCAGATCTCTTGCGCCAAGCCCCGCCGGCTTGACCTGATCACCTTCACCGGCGTGCAATAATTGCTCCCACGCCCGCTGAGCTTCTCCCGCTGGGATGTACCATTCATAGCCTATTTCTCCAGTATAGCCAGTACGACTCAGAAGTCCGGAAAACCCATTGGCTTCAATTGGGAGACTTTGACGAGGCTTCAGTTTGTCTACTGCTGCCCCAATCACTTTCTTCAGCAAGGCCTGTGATGATGGACCTTGAATTGCCAGTTGGGCTAAATCTTCTGATTGATCATGAATGACGACTTGAGGAAATTTTGCTTGCTGATGCGTATGAAACCATTCAAAGATCTTGATCCGATTTGAAGCATTCACACAGACCAAGAATTCAGATTGGCCAGTCTTATAAATAAAAATGTCATCTAAGATGCCCCCCGAATCTTGGCAAACCATGCTGTATTGTGCTTGCCCTACAGCTAACCGTCTGACATCATTCGTGCTCACCCATTGTAAAAAATCTTCAGCTTGATCGCCTGCCACATTAAGTCGTCCCATGTGGCTAACATCGAATAAGCCCGCCCCATGCCGAACGGCATGGTACTCATCAAGAACCCCCGTATATTGTATGGGCATCAGCCATCCGGCAAAGTCTACCAACTTGGCCTTATGCTCACGATGCATCTGAGTCAGAGGTGTTTCCTTCATTACTTGAGACCGAGGAGTTCGACTTCAAAAATCAACGTCGCATTGGGCGGAATGGCTGCCCCAGCACCTCTCGCCCCGTAGCCTAATTCTGGAGGAATGACTAACTTTCGCGTTCCGCCGATTTTCATACCTTCCACGCCTTCATCCCAGCCTTTGATCACCCGACCGGCTCCGAGTGGAAACGGAAAAGGTTTGTTCCGATCTTTCGAGCTATCAAATTTTGTTCCATCGACAAGGGTTCCTGTGTAATGCACTGTGGCCGTGTCACCGGCCTTTGCTTCGCGGCCAGAACCCGCAACAAGGTCGACATACTGTAAGCCTGAAGGTGTTGTGACCATATCTTCTTTGGCCGCTTGGCTAACGCACGGAAGCAAAAAAAGTCCAAGCAGAATCAGAAGGACACAGCTTCTCAGATTCGATGATAAGAAAACTAAGGATGATCGAGAGATACAATTTTTCATAATGGACTCTCCGAAGGTTATCGTGTGACGTGAATATTTCCTGACTGCATACAATGGATTCTTATGATTCATGAGATACTGCATCATAAAACAGGATCATACTAGCCGTATAGCCATGCAAAAAATTCTTCCCTCCAACTGGCCCAATCTCGCCTCCTGCAAAAAACCCCGCAATGGGCAGCATACCCATGTGTTGATGCACCGCCGCCACATCATGATGTGGCGTCTGAAAAAACTGCTGACCTCGGCCGTTGCAACTAAAGAGTAACACGCCTTTTGGTGGATCATTCGGAAATGCGACTTGCTCCCTGGATAGCAAAGCTGTCAAATCAGCACCTGCGGCATTGGCATCACGAATATGAAACTGAATTGTTTGCCCTTCCTGAACGAAATCGGCAATGGCCAGGTAACCCGACGGCTTGTCTGCTCCTAACAAGCTACGAATCAAAAAATCTCCTTGCCCAAATTCCGCACGATGTTCGTCCATGGCAATCCCCACTTGTAAACCATTGGCGGCCTGTTGTCGTTCAGATTCGTCCAGCGCCTTCAACGTGGTCTCCAATCTTTCCAAGGGAGGGATACCACCAAGCTCCTGAATGACATTCCGATCAACCTTGGTTACCACATATCGCTCACCAATTGGTTGACAACCCTGCGACACGACCGTTCGTAGTTGCACACCTCCTTGAAGAGCCACGCCGACTACGCCCATTTCCATAATCTGATCGTTGAGGATCAATCGGGATTCCCCTTCAGCCCTTCCGCCGCTGGCAATTCCCCCAATGGCAGACGAACCAGGAGCCCGTTGATCAACGAGTGCAAATAATTCGTCTATTGGTGTTGAATATGGATCAGCAAAAAGTAGGAACGTTCGAGGGTCCGCACGCTCTTCCGGCAGTTCTGGCCAACCTTCTAGAGAAAAATTCTCTCCTTCCTTCTTCGGCATCAAGTGAAAGGGAGTGATGTGCATATTGGGATTACTCAGACCCCATAGCACGAGTCCAGGATGCTCCTCAATTTCTTGTGTTCCGCCAATCACGCCGGCCCCCATGCAACCAAGTAAAACTTTCGGGCCAAGATTTTTCCGAATGATTTCAATCAAGGACTCCACATCTTCTATAAAATGGGGCGAGAAAAAGACGCATGCAAAATCACAGTCTCGTTCGCCAAATGCATCATGAACCGAGCGTGAGACCACTTGAGCGGCCTGCTGAGGATTCGCATCTTGAGAAACCGCCACATGACACTGCATCATGATTTATAACATTCCATGTTTAGCAACAACCATTGAAGCTGTTCCATAAATTTTCTATCCTTGTGATTAGTCATGAGACAATGGATACGTTGCCAAAATTGAGCGGACCTGTTCGATAGAAATGGCCTCAAATCGTCGACCATCTCGTCCCGTGACCGTTGTGGCTTGTAATAACGCATTCAAAATCGCCTCTTCCGTGGCCTCTACCGTAGCCTGAAAAAGAGGATT
>JAJDBQ010000016.1 GCA_029261255.1 Nitrospirales bacterium | reverse complement strand
TTCTGGTGCCAAGAGATCCATGGTCCCAATAATCTGCGCGAACACACCACCTCGATCAATATCCGCCACAAGAATCACCGCCGCATCGGCCATCTCCGCCACTGGCCAATTCACGATGTCTCGATCTCGTAGATTCATCTCTGCCGCACTCCCCGCTCCTTCAATCACGAGCACCTCATGATTCTTCGCTAGCTCTTCATAGCTGCTCTTCACGAATTCCCACAGCACTGCCTTTTTAGCAAAATAGTCTTTCGCCTCCTGACATTCCCATACTTTTCCTTGCACGATGACCTGAGACCGAGAATCTGCTTCGGGCTTCAGAAGAATCGGATTCATTGCGACATTTGGCGTCAATCCGCAGGCCTGAGCTTGAAGGACTTGCGCACGTCCCATTTCTCCTCCATCAGGTGTCACAAAGGAATTCAGGGACATATTTTGCGCCTTAAACGGCGCGACGTTGTTTCCAGCCCGATACAACAGTCGACAGATGCCCGCTGCAACAAGACTCTTACCCACATCCGACCCAGTCCCCAGTATGGCTAAAGCTTTTTTCATGGTTCCCCTGAAATAATTTATGAGAAATCAAGCATCATTATGCTCAAGTAATAACTCGCTCCTTCTTTGACTGCTCCGAAATAACACAACCGTATATTCCACATCATCCTTCAGGCACACTTCTCATGAGTGTTGAGGGTATATTCCTCATAACGGTAGAATGACTCCTGCGGTTATCCAAAAAATTCCATCGATCTTTTAAAAAGGCATCGGACAGCTCATCGTCTATGAGAGATTCCTGTATAAGCGAGGACCATCTGCGTAGTGCTTCATTCCATAAGCACCACGATGACGTTGAGCTCTTATTGGTTATGCCTCTCTACTTTCGTGAATCACCTTTTTCTCCACCTTACTTTTTTATACATGCGATCACCTACAGTCGAGATTTTAATAATAATTTCATTCATGCTACTCTACGGTCATTACCCAGCGTGAACATATTACTTTCTTGGATATTTATCTCATAATAGCTTGGCATTACATATGTAAATATTCCCAACAATTGAGAAAGATGACTTTAGGCCCTATCCCCCTCTAATACATTCTCTATTCATAAAAACCACGCCCTCTGGGAGGAATGCTCATGAAGCAGGTCTCTAGCGTATTTCTATTATTGGTTTGGCTACTGATTCTCTCCAATACGTCATATGGAAAATCCCAGGAGCCAGATGTCATTCATCCGAAAAGCCAACCTTTTGAAATTTTGTACTTCGAAAACCTTCCCGAGATCGCTTTCCAATCTCTAGCCGCAAAATCCAGGGATCATTCGTCCCAGACCTCCCCATTGACCTGGTCGTTTGAAGCTTTCGGCAAGGCCTTTCAAATACTCCTCCATCCAAATAATCGACTCATTGCCAAAATTCCTCAAGAAAAGCGAGCGCAACTTGAGAAGGATTTGACGTTTTACCGAGGAACCCTCGAAGGGATCTCAGGATCCTGGATTCGTCTTACTCGCAGTGAACAATCATGGTCCGGCATGATCTGGGACGGCCAAGACGCATATATTATCGATTCATTGTCAGTTGTGACTCCAGCGTTACAGACTGTACCAGCTCCTACCTCATCGCAGCATTCCATTTATCGTATTTCAGACACTCGAGACTTGGGTAACCGAATCTGTGGCATGGAGGGATCAGGAGGAATACAGGCGCATCCCATGACAAGCTTTGGAGCGCTGATGGAAGAACTCGAAGCCCGGGTTGGCGTCACGGCACTAGGAGCGACCAGAAACATCGATATGGCCGTCGTCACCGACCAAGAATTCAACAGGTCCAATAGCAATCCCAACGCCGCGGTCATCGCACGGATGAACATCGTCGATGGCATCTTCTCCGAACAACTTGGCGTACAAATCAGCCTAGTCGACTTACTGCCTTTGCCCACTAATGGAGGTCTCACATCCACAAATGCGAGGACATTACTCAATCAATTCAGCCAATTCTCCAACTCCGCCTCATTCGACCACCCCGGGATCGCTCATCTATTCACCGGTCGCAATCTGGATGGACGCACCGTAGGCATTGCCTATTTCCGATCATTATGCAGCGCTCGGTTTGGTGTAGGAATTGACCAAATTACCGGAACGGGGGCAGCAGGTGCTCTCACTGTTGCCCACGAACTGGGGCATAACTTTGGAGCCCCCCACGACAATGAAGATGGATCACCCTGCTCGGCCACACCTGGCACATTCCTCATGAATCCTTTTTTGAATGGGAGTGATCAATTTTCTCCTTGCAGCATGTCACAGATTCAGCCCGTTGTGAACAGCGCATCTTGTGTCACCTTCGTAAACCTCGAACAGCCTGATCTTGAGCTTCGCTTCCAAAACGCAGCTCAGGAAGCTTCAATAGGCCAACCTATTTCCTCAATTTTATCTGTCTCCAACAATGGTCTGGCTGCAGCCTTGAATTCACGAGTTGTGGTATCCATTCCCAATGGACTGTCACTGCGGAATGTCCTCACCACCTCAGGCAGCTGCAACGGAATTGGAACTAACCAAGCCACGTGCACATTCAATACAATTCCACCCGGAATGAGTCGGAACATCACACTCTCACTAAATGGGGCATCGGCTGGACCATTCACATTATTGGGCAACGTTTTTGTCGACAACGACCTCAACACAAGCAACAATACCACCCAGGAAAGAATTACGATTGCCAATCCTCCCCCACCGCCGCCACCACCCCCCTCAGGGTCAACGACCACGTTTACGGCAGGCCATAGTCAGAAATGTCTGGAGATCGCTAACAACTCACAATCTACTGGAGCCCAGGCCGTGCAAAGCAGTTGCGACCGAGGACTCAACCAACAATTTCAGCTCATCGCCGTGGGACCAACGAATACCTTCCAGCTGAAAGCCAGCCATAGTGGTCAATGCCTCGAAGTGGCGGGAGCCTCCACGACTCCAGGCACACTCCTTCAACAAAACACCTGCACGACTGGCAATCATCAACGGTTTCGGATTACAGGATCCTCCTCCACGCTCATGGCCGTCCATAGCAGCCAATGCATTGATGTCGCGGGCGGCTCTACCAGCGACGGAGCACGGCTGGTTCAATGGACTTGCCATGGCGGGCGCAATCAACTATGGACCGGAACCATCGGTGCCCCCGTGCCACCACCACCACCGCCACCACCTTCTCCTCCAGCGCCAGGGCCAGGCTCAGCAACGGCATTTACGGCAGGGCATAGTCAGAAATGCCTGGAAATCGCTAGCAACTCACAATCTACTGGAGCCCAGGCCGTGCAAAGCAGTTGCGACCAAGGGCCCAACCAACAATTTCAGCTCACCGCCGTGGGACCAACAAACACCTTCCAGCTAAAAGCGAGCCATAGTGGTCAATGCCTCGAAGTGGCGAGCGCTTCTACGGCACCAGGTACGCCCCTTCAACAAAACACCTGTACGACAGGCAATCATCAATGGTTTCGATTCACAGGATCCTCGTCCACACTCGTGGCGGTCCATAGCGGCCAATGCATTGATGTCTCGGGCGGCTCTACCAACAACGGAGCACGACTGGTTCAATGGACCTGCCATGGCGGACGCAATCAACTATGGACCAGAACCAATGGGCCCCCCGTTCCCCCACCTCCACCACTAGGACCAGGCCCAGAATCAACCACAACATTTACGGCCGTACATAGTCAGAAATGTCTGGAAATCACTGGCAACTCACAAACCACCGAAGCCAAGGCTGTGCAAAGCAGTTGCGATCAGGGTGCCAACCAACAATTTCAACTCACCACTGTGGGAACGAATATGTACCAGCTGAAGGTAAGCCATAGCGGCCAATGCCTGGAAGTGGCGGGAGCCTCCACGGCACCAGGCACACTCCTCCAGCAAAACACCTGTACGACGGGTAATCACCAGCGGTTTCGGATGGCAGGTTCCCCGTCCACACTCGTGGCGGTCCATAGTGGCCAATGCATTGATGTGGCTGGCGGCTCTACCAGCAACGGAGCACGACTGGTTCAATGGACCTGCCATGGCGGGCCCAATCAACTATGGACAGGAGCCAAGTGAAATTTTGAGATGAAAGGAAGGATCGTTCACTTTGATGACAAACAGAGTTAAGCCTCGATTCACGACCTAACCCTGCTAAGCTACTCACCGAAGCATTGGACCAACTTCGGAGTACTGCTTGCATTGAAAAAAAGGGTTATTTCAGTATCCCCTACTGAAAGGATCCCTAGCACAACAGCTTGAGATCCACAATCCATGAGATGATTTAACAAATCTGGTCTCATTTCAATGTCGAAATTGCCTTACATGCCACCGCCTGATTTTCTCTAACCCGCCCGATTTGATCTTAATCGCGAATCAGATAACTATAAACGCTATTTATGAGTTCCGCTTTTCCTGAATGCAATCTTTAAACTGCAACAGACGGTTGCTTTCGAAAAATCTAATCCGTTCTTAAAACCAGCAATCATGAACTCACCTCATGGAAAGTTTGCTGTCTGCTATGAGCAGTAAAGAGAATATGCTACATTGGCCTGCTTCGTTCATGCTAACCATTATTACGGTGAAAAAATGCACAAACACGTTTCCTCCATTCGCAGTTTTCTTTTTTGTCTTGTAGCACTGACCGGCTGGTCACTCACACTACTCTCCATAGCCACAGCTGAAAATTCACTTACATCTCAGCCTGGAACATTAAACAGCGTTCTGCAGACAGGGAAGTTACGTGTCGGCGTGTCGTTGTTTACTCCCTGGACGTTAAACACTCAAAAGGGCGAGTTAGTCGGGTTCGAAATTGACGTTGCCAAACAATTAGCCAAAGACCTCGGGGTGAAACCTGAATTTCATGTCTTTGAATGGGAAGACATTGTCCCGGCAATTCTGAACCGTAAAGTAGATATCATTGCAGCAGGAATGGTGATCACGCCTCAACGAGCGCTTAAAGTAAATTTCAGCCAGCCCTATGCCTCTTCAGGGGTCGGCTTGGTAACCAATATCGCATTAACAAAAAAATTCACGGGGATAAAAGATCTGAACGGATCAAATGTGGTCATCTCGGCGGTGAAAGATACGGTGTCCGATGCACTGGCTCGACGCGTCTTTTCTAAATCGACCATCAAAATCTTTTCTTCCAGTCAGGAAGCCATTAAAGCCGTCACAACGGGAAAGGTTCATGGCTATGTTGAGCTCAATCCCATTCCCACCTTTGCAGTCTTAAACCACCCAGGTATCGTAGATGAACCCTTATCGAAACCACTCCTCACCACGAAAGCTGGCTTTGCTATCAACAAAGGCGATCCCGACTTTTTAAACTTTCTCAATGCATGGATTATTAGCCATGAAGGCGACACCTGGCTCTCGTCCGCTCACAAGTATTGGTTCGATTCCTTAGCTTGGCAAAAAGAGATTGGGAAGGTCCCATGACCACGACATTCCAGCCGGAATGGAACATTCCAGATGCAATCTGGAGATGGGCCATTCTGGCTATGGTCCCAGCCATCTTGGCCGCAGGTGCCATAGAAAAATTCACACCAGTCCTGGTACTTCCCGACGAACAATCTTATAGAACACCGCTTTCAGATTCCCTCTTTGAATCATCTCAATGGAGAACTCCAGAACAACCAGAAGCTGAGTGGCGTCAATCCACTTCTCCTTCTATAGACTGGCGAATGGAATCACCGCCACCAGTCGAACCTTTCCGCTCAAAGAGAAAAATTAACCTCTTCCCTCGATACCAACCTGGCAACCCAAATGATTTCGACCATATAAATCGTGAGGAAAAACCACAAATCAAAATCTTTGAATTTGGCGGGTAAGAGAGCGATCTTTTTGACCTTTTCTTCCACAGTAATCGTTCACAGAAATAGATCCATAATTTCTAGTCGATCCAGTTAACTTCCACTTTTTATACCCTTTACGAACATTTTTGGTCTCCTTGGGCCTTGCCTGGTTTCAGCCCGGCAGCCGAGGCCCTTTTGTTTCGGCAAAAGTCCCCAAAACCATTGACGCCCAGTTCGACTTTTTTATAAGAGGTGGACGCAAGTCAGAAGCGGGCCAACTCGTTGCACTCAGACAAGGCCCGCTGAGACATAAGAGCGTCCACCAAGAGGGCCGAACAGCAGGCGGTGGCGAACAACAAGAAAGAGAAGCGCAGACAAAGAAGGTTATGGAAATTATTTGAAATGACTAAATAATGAATAAGAAAACGTAACTTCAGCCAAATCAAAAGAGCTTATCTGGAAGAAGGTCAAATTCCAAGCCAACTTACTGATGGCTGACTCTCAGCGGAACGGCAATCACGGTCAATCTAAGACTCCTCTTGCAAACCTTCTAACTCTTTCTTCACGACATCCCGTTCTTGAGGCATATTAAGATCGGTGAATAAAGCTAGTGCAGTGTTCAATTTCTCACGTGCCTCATCCATGTTTCCAAGTTCTCTGGAGAGTTGCCCCCAGTTGCCATAACAAATCCCCAAACCCATTTTGTTACCTAACTCCTCGCACAACCCTTCTTGCTTTCTAAACAACTCCATCGCCTCGTCCGACTGACCCCGATTCACCAGGATCGGCGCCTGGTTGCAATAGCTTCGCTGGAGGCCATCGGTGTTACCCAACTCCACGCACAACTTTTCTTCTTCTTTATGCAACGCCATCGCCGCGTCCAGCTGGCCCCAGGCCTGCAGGATCAGCGCCTGGTTGCCATAGCTCAGCTGGAGGCTATCCTTGTTGCCCAACTCCACGCACAACTTTTCTTCTTCTTTATGCAACGCCATCGCCGTGTCCAGCTGGCCCCAGGCCTTCAGGATCACCGCCTGGCCACCATAGCTCCGCTGGAGGCTATCCTTGTTGCCCAACTCCTCACACAAGGCTTCTTGTTTTTTATACAATGCCATGGCCTCCTCTAGCTGCCCCCAGGCCTGGATGATCATCGCCTGGTTGCCATAGCTCCGCTGCAAATGATGTTTTGCTTCCTCTCCACCGATTGCTTCCCACATAAGTTCCTCTGTTTTTAGAATTTGGAATGCCAGCACCCATTCCCCCACTCTATATGCACATGCGAAACCCTGGTGCGCTAGCCTCGCCATGGAATTCTTCTTATCCCCCTCCCTAAAAAACTCTAAGGCAGCGATGATTTCCAGAAAACATTCCTTGCATTCATTCCATTGCGTTTCCCAATTCGAAAATTTGTCTTCGAGGATTGTGACCTTCTTTCGACTCAATTCGACTATCGCCAGCGATTTTCTGACCTGCACCCGCAACAGAGCATGCAATCTGAACAGTTGTCGAGTTTGATCAACAATCTGCAGGAGGGACGACTGGATGAGGTGGTCGCGTACCGGGCCACTTTCAGTTGGGCTCAAATCAGCGATGTCTGCCGCTAACGTCAGCCAACATCCTTCGGGATGACAGATCGCCATTGCTTGCAATAACCGCTGCTCTTGTTCATCCTGACTATTGATGGCCTTCTGAAACAAACTTGGCACATCATGTATTTCATTCTTGAGTTGTTCCATCTCAAGACCCTTGGCCTCTTCACCCATGGGTCCAAATTGCCGGGATAACATCTCCGCCGCAACTGCCACTCCAATGGGCAGCCGCTCCACCCGCTCCGCCAATTCCTGCAATTCTTGTTGAAAGGAATCGACCGTCTCTTCTCCTAACCACATTTGAAACAGAGACTTGACCTCATCTTCAGAAAATGCCTTCACTTCCATGGTCCGAGGACGCTTGATCCAGGGAAATGCTCGCTGACGCGATGTGCAGAGAATAGACAAGGACGCCACCGAGTGCGGAGGCTCTGGAATAAGCGCATTGATGTCCGATTTCCAGATATCATCCAGCACCAACAAAGTTCTCCGTTGGCACAGCCATTTTTTGATTTCTATGATTTGTTTTTCAGGCGGCAATTGGCCAAGGTCCAGTTTGAGCCGATCAGCCAATTCATTCGCAATTTCTTCTACCGACCGTTCTCCGCAGTGCTGAAAAACCACGGCATCGAAGGCGCCCTGGGCTCTCCAAGCAAACTTGAGTGCAAGCGTCGACTTACCACTTCCCGGCCCACCCCACAGTAGAAATTTTCCTTTTTCTGCCACAAGGACCGTATTCAAATGTTCCAGATATTCTGTACGCCCAACAAAATCGGTCGGCTCGAAACCGACGATGAAACTTGCCGCTCCCATAGCTTCAAATTGACGCATGTCCCGCAATTGAACCAGCCATTTGACTGCGTTTTGAATAGACTGTTCAGGGTTCGTACGAGCATCAAGGCGATGTTTGGTTCGAAGTAGTTCCGGAATGGTTGCCTCCCGTAAAAGAAGAAGGCCAACACGCGTCCGAGATTCGTCAACTTCACGAGCTAAAACCGAACGCCATTCTTTTCCTGTCCAAGGGGAAGCCGCAGCATTCGGGGACCATATCAACAGCGTGACATCAGCCTCCCGCAGTCCCCGTTCAATCTCCTCTACAAAATCATCACCAACCAGCACATCCACTTCACACAACCATGGTTCTATGCCAACCGTCTCAATTTGCTGCGCAAGGTTCTGCGTAAACTCTTTATCTTTCGTGCTGTGGGAAAGAAATACCTTAAATACGTTCATGGCATCCTACAGAATGAGTGGAATACTGTTTCTTAAGTTCTCTGTTGATGGACAGATTTTTCTAGCACGTTACGGGAATAAGAGATAGAGAGATTTTTAAGGGAGAAACGGCAGAGACTCTTCTCAAAAGAGCCTCTACCGATCTTTGAAGACTTTGAGGTCCTCAGTAGATTCTACATCCGGTCTTCATCGTGTTCGATGAGGGTAAATCAGGTGATATGATGTGAAAGGTCCTCAACTGAAACCCCAAGCTTTTCAGCCAACGCTGCTTTATTTTATCAAAAGCTTGTTGCGCCATTGGCGGCTTGGGACCAAATGTCAGCACCATGTTATTTCATTCAGGTTTTTCTTCTTCGGGTAGCGCCTTGTCGTTGGCCTTCACCCAAATCTGGTCCGCAACTCAGGGCAGTGCCTGGATTTTCTGCCAGTCCTGGCTGTTCATCGTAGAATCGCTGTTGGGCTCGTACAGCGCATCGTTGTGCAACAGATATCGGCCATTGCCATCAGTGTAGACGTGGTCATAAAAGCTGGGAAGCTTTACAGACTCTCCAGCCGGTGTTTGATACACAGTCTGTTCTTGTATCGCATTGATCGTGTTGGACTGCATGCGATCCGATGAGGCGTTACCGGCACGCCATCCCTTCATCATGATGTCGTTCACCGCACTGGCTCCCTCGGCTTGGATCTGACTGATCTTCCCGGCCGTCCTGATCCTATCCATGTTGCCCTTATGCCGAATTTTCGCCAATTCAGTCCAGTACGTATTCATCTCAGCAAGCCACTGCGGGTTAATACGAACTGAACCAAAGATCGCGTTGAGCGCTGGATCATCAATGTAGTTCGTCCCCACCGGCCCCCCAATCGATTGCATCAACATCACACCCCAATTACCTTGCGTCACTTGGTTCTGATTGATCATGACCTCGTATTGCCAGGTGAGGACGATGGTCTCTTCGATCGCCTTGCCACCCTTATCGTATTGCAGAACAATCTTTGTGGCTTGCGTGTCGAATTCCGAACCGAAACCCATCTGCGCAGTCGTCTGGTTGAGTTGCGCAACAGACTGAAAACGTTGCGTGTTTTGTTGCCTCAACGACTTGGTGATTTCGGGAAGATCAACTTCGGACACCTTCCGGAAATTAGACACTTCAGGGGCAGGGTTGAGTTTGGCCATTTCCATGATCCACTGACCTGGCGAATCGGGCAGCGGGTAGTAGAGATTGCCACTCTGAGTTGGCTTCAGCATTTGGCCTGGAGACCGGTGGTTGAACTCAAAGGAGAAGCTCGGAAAAAAACGTGCACTTCGCCCATCAGGCGCGGTCACAGTTAAATCAAGAAGCACAGGCATGTTAAACAGTTGATTGACCGTTCGAGTCGCGCCACCTTTGACGTCCCAGCCCTCGGGAATCAGTAAAGTGCTGATGAGCATATTATTCATTCCCGGGTCGGTGATGCGATGTTCTTTCAATACGACCACACCCGCCGTTGTAGCATTGAGCTTAGCTGCCACCTCTGCACTAGAGTCCTGCGAAGGGCCAGATGCCCCAACCAGTCCAACTACCACTAACAGACTCACAACATAAACCTTCAATGTTACATTCATCATAAATGCACTCCCTCAGTTCTTCATGAAGATTAGTCCATTTCTCAGCAAGAAAACGCCCCGCCCCTTGTCCCCAGACCAGCACAACAACATCGAGAACAATCAATTTGAGTGCTCTCAGATGAAAGGCAAATTTCTGCCTTCCCATGTTAACCGAGGACCTCTACTTGAATGTTCACATCCGGTCTTCGTCATCTTCGATTAGGGTAAACCAGGTAGTATGGTGAGAAAGGTCCTCTACTGAAACTCCACGCTTTTCGGCTAGGGCTGCTTTATTTCTATCGAAGGCTTGCTGCGCCATTGGAGCCTTTGGACCAAACGTGAGCACCATATTATTCCATTCAGCTTTTTCTTCTTTGGTGAGCGCCTTACCGTTGGCCCTCACCCAATTGGCGAAGTCCTCCTCACTTCCTCCCTCAAGCACTCGTTTCTCGAAATCTTCTGCTTTGATATCCAATTTATCTAAAAGATACTTATCGAACCCCGCCGTCAGATAATTGTAATCCTGAATCTGACCGGCGTTGCGCATTTTGACTTTGTCGATCAATCGCCCAAGAAAACAAAGTCCGTTGACTTCTTCTTTCGGACTCCGTGGATATTGCGCTGTAGTCATGCTCCCTCCTTATACGGTTTAGATTGATATTCTGTGGTTCATTAAAAAACTCTACCTCCCATATGCTCCCTCTTCGGAAGCATTCCCCGTCCTTACAAAGGAGGGAAAGTAGACATGTGACATTCAACTGTCTTCATGTATTCTTTTCGTTAGACCAAAAGCAGACCAACAGCCCTGGCTTTTTGAGCGGAGACCGATTGCCACCATTTGTCGAATCCTTTGGGACCGCCAAACGGAAACCCGGCTCGGACTTCTTTGAAAACGGGGTAACGATGTCCCCCCGGCTGTTCAACGGGCATGGCACGCCCAATGAGATTCAACAACCATTCTGCCTGTCCTCGCTTGAGTCGTATTTCTTGGTCCATGGTGCGATTCGGCAACATGATTCGATACTGTTCGCCTTTGCCTCGATCCACATCAGGTTGCCCACCGATCCAAACGAATTTTCGTTCCATTCGTGATGTGTCTTCTTCCGCAGCAGTTTCTAAGATCTGTTTCACCCAGGTTCGTGGCACTTTGGCTTTCGGGGTCTGCTCAGGGAACCATTCCCGCACATCTCGTTGAAGCTGCAAGCCTTCCTTGTAATTCCAGAGAGCAGCACGCAAGCCATCCCCCACCCAAGAAGGGACTGAAGCCTGCATGTCTTCATGGGCCAGATCATTTTCAGCAAACCCTTCAAACCCAGGCCCCACGAGTTGAAGCCCATAGGCTTCGGGATTCAAGCCCATGGGGCTATGTGCCGTCGTGGTAAAGCGATGCCAGAAAGCCGATTGAATTAAGCCATGAGCAAATAACTGTCGAATTCGCTCGAGACTCTCTAGCGTCTCTCTGAGTGTTTCACTGGGCAAACCATACATCAGATAGGCATGCACGAGGATCCCAGCATCCCGGCATGACTGTACAACGCGAACAGTCTGATCGACCGTGATGCCTTTTTTGACGAGCTCCAACAAGCGGTTGCAAGCTGCTTCAAGCCCTGCACTCAATGCTATGCATCCTGACGCTGCTAATAAACGACACAGATCAGGTGTGAATGCTGGCTCGAAACGCACATTCCCCCACCAAGAAATCGTGACCCCTCGCTCTAAAAGAGCAAGGGCCAAATACTTTAAGCCCACAGGTGGCGCTGCCTCATCAACGAAATGAAAACCACGTTTTCCAGTTTCAGCAATGAGGGTTTCAATACGATCCACCAACACGTAGCCAGGTGACACTTCATAGCGTCCGATGTAATCCAACCCTACATCGCAGAATGTACATTGCTTCCAATAACAGCCATGAGCGACGGTTAATTTATTCCAATGTCCGTCAGACCACAAACGATGCATGGGATTCAACGTGTCCAAGATCGAAATGTACTGATTGAGATTCAATCCTTCGTAAGTCGGCGTGCCAACTTCGGCTTGAGGCACATCCAGTTCCTTCGCGCCATTGCACCAAGCAACGGCTTGGCCCAATCGGAGAAACGTTCGACACAAATCTGCCTCGACTCGTTTCCCTTCTAGATATTCCAACAAACAGAGGAAGGGCCTTTCCCCGTCATCAAGCGTGACGTAATCGAGAAATTCAAAGACGCGCGGATCCCGCAATCGTCGCAATTCCGTATTGGCATATCCTCCCCCAAACGCCACCTTGATATCCCGCCTACGTGCGCGTAACTGTTGGCCCATCCGAAGTGCACCATACAGATTTCCCGGAAACGGCACGGAGAAACCCACAACCGAAGGTTGATACCGCTCAACATGTCGCCACATGGCTTCGACCATCCATTCATCAGTCATACTCATGGGTTGAACCAATGCCTCGGCAATGCCATCAAATGATGTGGCCTGCATGGCCATCGACTCTGCATAACGACTTAACGCAAAGTGCGGGGTAATGGTGGCTTGCACCAAATCAGCTAGATCTTCCAAGTATAAGGTTGCCAAATGTTTAGCTTGGTCGGTTTGATTCCCCAGCGCATCCGCTGCCTGGTCAGGTGTGTGGTCTATTGAAAATCGTGGTCCTTGTGGAAGAAAGGTACCCTGACAAATACGAGAGGCTAACGTCGGATCCTGGCCTTGTAAAAATCGAATGACTGGGTCAATCGTTTCTACATAGGCTCGCGCCAAACTCAACATTTGGCGAGCCTCTCCCGGCAGATCATCAATCGGCTTATCACGAAGCTCATCAAAAACACGATTCAGTCCGGCTCGCGAGAACAAAGCCAACACCATTTCAATGCCCACATCAGCCTGATGCGTGCGGTACCCATGTGACCGTAGAAATCCCGTCAAATAGGCAGTTGAAGGGTATGGCGTGTTGAGTTGGGTTAAAGGCGGAATGATTAACAGAATTGAGAGGTCA
Source organism: Nitrospirales bacterium (assembly GCA_029261255.1). Lineage (GTDB taxonomy): Bacteria > Nitrospirota > Nitrospiria > Nitrospirales > UBA8639 > Nitrospira_E. Next base: position 6,767 of record JAJDBQ010000016.1, on the reverse strand, counting down.
GGCATAGTAGGAAACACCTACCATACCTGACTCTCTTCAGGCTAGCCGAGCATACAGAAGAAGTCCGTGTACTCAGGAGAAGACACTCGTGAGGCCAGTGATCAAATCACATGATTCACAATCAAAACTGGATCTGGGCATTGAGGGCGGCGAGCCATTGATTTTTTTCCTTGCCATCATCAAAGGGTCGCCTATTGCCATTAAACCAATCTCGACGCACTTCTGGTCTAAGCACGACATTCGGATGCGGGCGATAGTTGACCCCCGCAGAAAAAGAATAGAAGCTCCCTTTAAAGGAACCACGATTGGGATTGCCACGATCTGAAGATCCTGACACACGCGTCCCATCATCATCTCGAAACCACTCAAATCTCAACCCGGCTTTGACGTGCTCACACACCGTATAATAGAGATACTGATCAATGCCATACCATCTTGAGGTCCCACCTGAAAGCTTTCCCTCTTTTTGAAAGGCATAATGATGGTGGAACACATACTCGATTCGTTCGAATGGTCGCAGTTTCGCGATCACACTATAGCGCGTACGCGTATCAACATCATTCCGCCTTGCACTGGGTTCATCCCCTGTCGTCAACGCTCCACCAAGACTCCAACGCTTGGAATCTGAAGTATAATCAGCACTCACAATGACTCCTGGGCGGTTCTTTGTTTTTCTGTCCAACGTATCCCATCCTCGGTGCACCCCACCTTGCAAATGCCATTGAGAGGATGGCCGCCAACTCATCAATCCGCCCCAATGAGTAAATGGACCCGCAAATTGATACGCATACGATTTTGAATAGAAGAAATTGCTAATAGCCGGCACTCCTTCATAACCCACGATCGTATAAAAATGCCCTAATTTAAGAGACAGATCCTGGGAGCCGACTTCCGCATAGATCTGAGGTAAAGCCAAACCATAACGATTGGCATTCCACCCAGGTGAGCCATCAGAATCACGCTCAAAGCCGGTACTTTGTGTGAGGAAATAATCGTATCCCCAGAGTAGATCAACACGTCCACCCACTCCCCAGTTACCGTCACCCGATGGCAGGATTCGTTCCGCAATAAGATATAGCTGATTCAATTGAGCCACATCTCGATCTATCGCGTTATACGGTCCATTAAAATCGCTGCTTGGGGTATCGGTATTGTAAGTGTACCCCCCATCGATCCACCCTCGGAAACGAATCGGCCCATCTTGCGGTGCGACACGCACTACGCCATCCGAATCAGCCTGGAGCCATGCACCTGCGACAGGTGTTGCCTTCGGACCAACGGCCTCACTCTCGGACTGAGCCCATGCAAAAGAAGTCATGCCGATCAAACCGATCCAACACACCAAAACAACAACCTTCACCATACCAACCTCCTTTACACGTTGAATGAAAAAGCCCACCTCATCAACCAAAAAACGACAATGCTTCAGACGCTATGTAACGGTCTCAGGCTTTCCATCCCACCATCCAGAGGAATGAACAAGCCTTGGCTCGAAGATCCGAAACCATCATGAGAAGCTGTAAGAGGGTGTACTAAGAAGAGGGGGGATTGATTTGATAATACCAAGCGGGAAGAACTAGAGACAAGTCATTTTTTTCAAGCAGGAGAATGGAAACCTTAGAGGTCACATACAATTCACCATGAATGGTGATGCTGTTCTTAGAGAGGGTGTAATCCGCACGCGCGTGCCACGCCATCACGATAGTGTAGCCATAGATCCAACGTTTTTTGTAGCATCGCAAGAATGTCATCTTGCTGCGTGCGAATCTTCGCATGATTGACGACCATCGCATACGCATCATGCCGATGCCCACTCTCAACCATTTGATGAGCCCGAATGAGCTCCATCGATTCTGGTTTCACACCATGATGAATCACCAACGGATGGTTTTTTATCTTCGTAGAAATTTGTCTCGCCGTTTTGGGACGAGCTGGACGGCTCATCTCGGCACGATCGTGCATGCTCCCTTCCACAAAAATCGTCATCACGGCAACACCGACAACCCAATCATTATGATCAGACATCCGATCCAACCATTTTCGATATCGTTGAGTCGCAGGGAGAAGTGTGATTTGCTCAAACTCTCTTCCACGAAATCCTAAGCCCTCCATCATGGTGATAAAAAGGCTGGGATGTGAAAATCCCAATGAAAGCTTCCCGGTATCTTCTTCATATATATTTTCCGCCAGCATCTTACGCACCGGCAAGGGTGGGTTCTTCCCATGGATACGTGCAAGATACACTGGAAAATCTCGAACATACACGGCATATTCCTGCTGATAATGAATTTTGAGTTGTGCCTTGGAAATTGAAGGTCCGACAAACTTTGGCCAGGCCCAGTGATCCTTTTGTGACATGAGATCCAATAATTGATTTCGAAATTGAAGGCGCGTTCGGGCTTTTAACATCATCAGATTCCTATCCGTTGAGCAAGACTTCACCATTCTCAAACAATAAGCATCATCTCTTGATTACGATATCTTTTCGGAATAAATACTTCGTTCTATAGAGTGACGATGACAAATTTCTATTAATCCTTACTGACGAGCAAGAACCCAGCACAATAACTTCTGACAACATGGCCACATTCTCAGTAGATCAAGCAAGCTCGCCTCAGCTCCATTCAAAGTGTCGAACAAGTTTTCTCATTTTTATGTGGACTGCAGCAGATATGTCGCAATACACCTCATTCTTCTTTTTTGCCATGAGTCGTGACCCGTCTTGTTGGCAAAATTAACAATCACGAGACAACGGGGTAGTGTTCGATTCCCCTTCTGTGATCACAACCAGGAGTAAATCGAAAAAAAACCGCACGTTATTGACTAAATGACACTCGCAAGACTCTTGGCAATCCTTTTGCTTAGATTCATGTTCTATCGGAGAAGTAATGAAGTATTCACCCAAGTAAAAAAGTGTCGATTTCACAGGAGGAGGAACAAATGACGTACGTGGATGTCCAGTACATTAGTGTAGCTCGAAAAAACGAAGTGGAACATCATGAACATGCCATGGATCAATTACGTGAAAAAATTGCTTGGCTCACCAAATGTGTGGCATGGGAACTGGAACAGCATCATTCACGTTTGAAAGAACTGCAACAAGCAGAAGATACTCTAGCCATGTCTGATGCTCCCATGCCCGCACAGGAGATTCAGGAAACGATAGAACCAGTTTCGCCTGCACCGCGAAAAAGGACCAAAGCAAAGAAGTCGGTTAACCGATCAAAGAGCCATCGATCAATCGAAGAACTTATACCCGAACTTGTTGGATAACTCTCCCTTCTATTGCAAGAACCCCGACTCGCCATGGAGCACCAAGCCCATGGTGAGTTCTAGGAATTCCCCAGATACACCAAGTACCTGTTGAAAAAAGCCGCCAGCGGCGTTCTCCCCTTTTTTCCGTGCTCACGTACAGAAAGTACGCTCCGCACAGGTAAAAAGAGCTGCGGCCTTGTTGCGCGAACTTTTTTGAACAGGCACGAAGACCTTGGTCACAATAATTGTCTTTGGCACATCGGCCTTTGGTGCTCGGTATTATTCAACACTCACATCAGTCCGCTTCAGATGACTTCTGGCATCAGACCTTCACCAGCATACTCTCCTTGTGGCTCACGACTTACTCAAGGTCATAAAAAGATGAATCACTCTTTCAACGTGATACGAAGTTGACCATCCTGAATATTGAGATCTTGTACACCTTTGGCAAATTGATCCCAAAACCCTCCAGGACCACCAAATTCTTCAACCAAATTGATATGTTTGATATCACCCCACCACGCGCTGGGTAGCGGGACGCCGCCTAAGCTAATCCCTTGCATAGCGACCACTGGCTTGCCAGCGGCATAACTCAATTCGACGCCAAAATTTAACTTCAACGTTTTACCACCTATAATTGGCATCTCTTCATTCACGGGCACGACCAATTTGACACTGACAAGATTATCGCCCAGATCAATAGCGACATGCTTTGCCATATCGACATCTTTTGCAATCAGTGAATTCACTTCTCGTTCGGTCAGGTTAATTTTCCTAGAAGCTCCTTCCTCAGAATAGGGTTCTGGGTCAAGTGAACCCTCTGAAGAGAAAGCCGTAGACTTTAAAGATGGAGCGCTAGAATCATCAGCTTGGCCCAACTGAGACATTTTATGATCTAACGACCGTTGCTCCGACTCAGTCAACTGAGTCGGCTCAAAGCTAGCTGCATACAGATATTGATTCACCCACCATGCTGTCACTAAAGCCGTGGCCAGGACAGCCAGCCCCACAAAAAGCATGACTTGCGTGCCGCTATATCTTGGCTGTGATTTATCAGTTGGCGCTGAATTCATTGTTTCCCCCTTTATACTTCATGAATATTATTCTGCGTAATCTAGAGGGGGTTCTCGAACGGGAAACCTAGATCGTTCCTTGAATCTCAAGCATTTTTTTTCAAGATCCAACTGATCTGTGGCGTCTATTTATACAAGCATGTTTGGCAGTATTTCTCAAGTTCTTTCATTTTCTTTCCTCACCATTACATTTTTCAACGAGAAAGAATATCCTCTGAAGACTTTACTAAACTGAACAGACTCGATATGGTTTGCGCACTATTCATTCCCCTCATCATTCAAAATGATATTAGGAGGTTTGTCATGGGGTTATTTGATTTTGTGAAGAGCATTGGAGAAAAGGTGTTTGGTGGCGATGACGATCCTGCACAAAAAATTAAAGAGCACATTGAATCACGCTATCCAGGCGTGAAAGATCTCAACGTCGAATTCAAAGACGGCCAAGTGAGTCTCTCAGGAAACGCCGAAAGCGCAGAAATGATGGAAAAGGCTGTGCTCTTAGCTGGGAATGTTCAAGGAGTTGGTGACGTCGCTGCCTCGAAGATGCAAGCCCCAGAACAGACGTCAAAAGTGGAATATTATGTGATTCAATCCGGGGATAGTCTTTCGAAAATTGCCAAACAATTCTTAGGAGACGCGATGGCCTATCCAAAAATTTTTGAGGCGAACCAGGAAGTGATTAAAGATGCTAACTTGATTTACCCTGGCCAAAAAATCCGCATCCCGCTTGGATAAAATATCTAGAAGTACTCTTCTTCTTTTTACCAGACAGTGAAAGTTTTTCGGAAAACCATTCCGAAAAGCTTTCTCTGCCTGGGGACTCTTCCGATTTCCATCTCCATTCTTAGGCACTCGATTCCAGTCTGACTTGCCACTTAACGATGCTAGGCTAGACAACCTGCCTCACCTCGGGTAATCACGTATAGCACTTTCCAGCTTCTTGCAGTAAGATTTCCCTCCCTCTTTCATCCTCTCTATCGCAGGCTTTTATATCTTCATTTATTTATTCGGAAGGAGTTCCTCAATGAATCTTGTAGAAACGATTCTTAACGCTGGCGGCGGAGCTGTCGTCCAACAGATGTCAAAATCATTGGGTCTCGGTCAATCTCAAACACAAAATGCCCTTGGCCAATTGTTGCCAGTTGTGGCCAGAGCCATGGGAACAACGCCTCTTCAAACGATGGCTTAGGTTCATTGTTAGGTGCGATAGGAAAAGGAAGCCATCAAAAATATGTCGATCATCCAGAAATGTTGGGAAATACAGACACCATTACTGATGGCAATGGCATTCTCGGGCATCTCTTCGGCAGTAAAGATGTGAGTCGAAATGTTGCGACCCGTGCCTCAGCCAACACCGGTATCGGTGCCGATATTCTAAAAAAAATGTTGCCAATGGTGGCCTCACTGGCCATGGGTGCATTAAGTCAAAAGGCCGCTGGTTCGCCCATGCAGGGTGCCCAAGCCCAAGAGCAAAACCAAGGGCAATCATCAGGCTTAGGAGGCTTAGCGTCTCTTCTTGATTTTGATGGAGACGGCTCCATCGCTGATGATTTACTTGGCATCGCGGCGAAAAAGTTCTTTGGCTGATGAACAACCTATTTCGCCCCATACTCTCGCAACTCCTGTGAAAGACATGATGGTATGCGACTAGGTTCATTTGGACGAAACAGAGGAATGGGTGGCCAGCCACGTCGCCGCATGAGCTGGAAAGTCCGTCTCATTCCGATCGTCCTGTTCGCCATCTACGGTTTGTACTATTACGTCTCCAATCAAGAAATCGTACCCATCACCGGCCGCTCCCAATTGGTCGATATGAGCCGAGAACAGGAAATGTCATTAGGCTTGCAGTCCTATCAAGAAATTCTCAGTCAATCCAAGGTCATGCAGCAAGGAGACGCCGTCAATCTCATCAAGTCAATTGGCACCAAACTGGCCAGAGCAGCAGCTGACGTAGACCCTGGCTTCAACTGGGAATTCAACGTCATCCAATCTGAGCAAGCGAATGCCTTTGCTTTACCAGGAGGGAAAACGGCCGTCTATACAGGATTGTTTGCAGTAGCAGAAAATACTGACGGCCTCGCCGTGGTCATGGGTCATGAAATTGCCCATGCCATCGCTCGTCATGGCGCAGAACGGATGGCCTATCAAAAATTGGTCAGAATCGGCTCCATGGCAGCAAGCGTGGCGTTGGGAGATATGGACTTCCAAACCCAACGCGCCGTCATGGGCGCATTAGGAGTAGGCGCCCAATATGGCGGACTCCTTCCCTTTTCACGAGACCATGAATCGGAAGCTGACTATATGGGGCTCCTGTTTGTGGCTCGCGCCTGCTTTGATCCGACCGAAGCCCCAAAGTTATGGGAACGAATGGGACAAATGAGTCAAGGCAAACAACCGTCAGAATTTATGTCGACTCACCCGAGCCACGAAACTCGTATT
>JAJDBQ010000150.1 GCA_029261255.1 Nitrospirales bacterium | reverse complement strand
CCGGATTACCAATTCATCCTTAAATGCCAGCGGGGGGGCCTTACCAAATCCAGGGGCCGGCGGGGCTATCACGGTCATCGCCAAGACGATTGCCATTTCTGGCCGCAGCACCGGCAGCCTGGTGCAGCCGCGGCAAAGTACCATTGAAAGTTTGACGGTCACGTCCAACAAGGCTGGGAATATTTTACTTCAAGCCGACAACATCAATGTGGCAGATGGGGGAATCATCACGACCAGTAGTGATGGGGAAGGGAAAGGAGAGGGGGGCACCATAAATCTGACTGCTACCGAAACCTTGTCTGTCCAGGGCGCCAACATGACTCTAGGAGGGGCGATTCTACCAAGTACCATTTCCAGTCGTTCGAAGGGAGTCGGTAACAGCGGGACCATCACCATCACCGCTGAAACGGTTAATCTTCAGGAAGGGTCGAGAATTAATACCAATGCTGCAGGTTCAGGGAAAGCGGGAGATATCATTATTCAGAACGCTGATGAAATTCTCTTTAACGGAACAACAATATCCACAAATGCGACTGAGTCGTCAGGGGGAAATATCAAGTTAGATGCCTCCGACCTAATTCTTATAAAAAATAGTCGGATTGAAAGTTCAGTGGTAGGTGATAGCACGACACAAAGCGGAAATATTAATTTAGATCCAACTTTTATCGTATTGATTGATAGTCAGATTAAGGCCACGGCTGCACAAGGGGCTGGGGGCGAGATTAGCTTAATCAGCGATGTCATTTTTACAGATTTCCTCACAGACATTGATGCATCAGCAGGACCCGAAGGAGTAAGTGGAACTATCAACATCCAAGCTCCCATTCAAAATCTGAGTCAGGCGATTGCGCCATTGCCCGAAACCATCGTGGAAGTTGCAGCACTCTATAATGCCCAATGCGCGGGGCAAAAGAATGGACAATTCAGCAGTTTTACCCAGCAAGGACTGGATCGCATTCCCTATGAACCCGGTGAACTGTTGCCTACACCATTATTCATTCCTGATCTGACTCCTAAGCAATCAAAGAAGCGGAGCACCTCATTATCACCCATGGCCCAACGGCTCCAGCTTCCAAGCTTCGATTCAGCCTCATATCTGGTCTCAACTTGGAACATTTCCCGAGGAGGCTGCCGTTCTTAATTCATTCTTTCTCTCAATCCTATTTCTATTAGGATCCGAGCGTTGATTCAGTCTTATTATTTATCACATCGCACAAAGTTACGTGATCCGGCTCGATGGAGTCATGTCATCTTGTGTGGATTTGGCTTCATTCAGAGGAGCTTCTATGTCTACTACGGTGCGTCTATCTCCCCCTACCCCCCACAAAAACGATCAACAAGGAAAGACACTTTTTGACGTTCTTACACTGCAACGCCTCTTTTTTTATAGTAGGAATCATGCCGTAGATTCGACCCTAGGCTTCTTTCAGAAACCCTGTGTGTTTTTTCTTGTCGTGCTCAGCTCTCTCCTCTGGCATGGCTTCGTCTTGGGCCAAAACCTTCCGCCCCAGACAGACCCTACTGGAAAATTTCGACAACCTCCGTCTATTACAGACACACTCCCCAAGACAGCCATCCCTCAAGAGGTACTTCCCCCTCTAGAACAAAGAACAACACCGCAACAAGAGCTCTCGCCACTCAATGTGTTCGTGAAGGAAATACAGGTGACTGGCACCACCGTCTTCTCACCAGAAGAACTCTCTGAAGTCGCTACGCCTTATGTTAATCGAGAATTGACGACTGAGGATCTGGAAGAACTCCGCCGCAAGATCACCGGGTTGTATGTGGGAAAAGGCTATGTTTCCTCAGGAGCGATCATTCCCGATCAGGACATGGCTGACGGAGTCCTTACCATTGCTGTGGTGGAAAGCGCGTTGACCGATATTCAAGTAAATGGGACCAATTGGTTTTGGCCATGGTATTTTTCGAGTCGATTGAATTTATCAGCCGGCCCCCCGGTCAATCTCAATCAGCTTCGTGACCGCATGCAATTGTTTTTGCAAGATCCACGCATTGAACGAATGAACGCGGAATTACAACCCGGCACTCAACCAGGAGAGGGAATCCTCGCCGTCAATGTCGAAGAAGCGAGCCCATGGAAGGCTTGGCTCGAGTTCAACAACCATCAATCACCAACAGTGGGAGCGGAACGAGGCTTGGCCACCGTCTCTCATCTCAATCCTTTAGGATTGGGCGATGCCTTGAGTTTTACCTATGGGCGCTCCGAAGGCGTCGACCCGCTGTTGGATGCTAGCTACTCCATTCCCTTTACTCCATGGGATACGACCCTCATTTTGCAATACCGAAGAAATGATTTTGAAGTGCTCGAATCCCCGTTTCAGCCGTTGGATATCGAGAGCGAAACCGACATCTATTCCATATCGCTCCGCCAGCCCATCTATCGTACGCCTAAGCAGGAAATTGCATTAACACTCACAGGGGAACATCTTCGGAATAAAAACTTCTTACTCGGTATTCCCTTCGCGTTTACACCGGGATCCACCAGCAAAGGGAAAGTAAAAATCTCGGCGCTACGGTTTGCACAAGAATGGACCCACCGGCTACCGAATCAAGTCTTATCGGCTCGATCACGATTTAGTTTTGGATTGAAGGTCCTCAACGCAACAACGAATGGATCATCAACCGTGCCCGACAGTAATTTTTTGTCGTGGCTCGGACAAATTCAAGGAGCAAGACGCTTAGAGACACTAAACATTCAAGTGATTGGTCGAATGGATCTACAAATTGCCAACGATCGCTTGTTTCCTTTGGAACAATATGCAATGGGTGGACGATTTACGGTACGTGGATATCGTGAAAACACGATCGTCCGAGAAAATGCTTTTTTATTTTCCGCCGAATCAAGGATCCCGATCTGGCCGTCCAAGTTGGGCGACGAGACCGTGCAATTCGCCCCGTTTGTCGATGTGGGGCGTTCATGGAATGCCAAAGGCCGCACACCGGATCCTCAAACGATTGCCAGTGTTGGCGCAGGTCTTCGCTTTACATTTCGACAAACCCGTTTCCCCGTCTTCAAAAATCTCTATGCCAATATATATTGGGGCCAACAACTCAATCACATAGCAGATCAAAATAATACTCTACAAGATAGTGGTATACACTTTCAGATGTTAATCGAGGTGCTCTAAAGCGAGAAGAGAAAAACCCAAAAATGTAAATCAACAATAGGATCAATCACAACACGAGGCTTCTTGGCCACAACATTCATCACTCCATCCAGATAGGGCTCAAGACCGCTTATAGTGCACCAACTCGACGACCTGGACCACAAGTCCTATCATTCTTGGCCTCCCTCTTCATACCCCCACTGACGCATGATTCGTTTCTCGCTCTTCTACTTACATTTTGGTAATCTCAGTAATGGAGGTCATTCCTCTGTCTGGCTGTAAACGGTAACTTTGCCGCGTGCACAACCTGAAGTTATCCAACTTTTCTACTTGCGTGTTTCAGCATGAGACAAAGATGTGAATCCAAGCACACACCCGAGGATAGGTTCTTGAGAAAGCCTATCAATGGAAAGCCATGAAAATAGGTTTTCCACCTGATATGATGAACCTGGCTCACGCATCGTTCACAGACCGATACATTCGTAGATCAAGTAAAAGATAAATATCTGAAAGATCGAAAAAACTGGAGATAGCTACACGTAGATATTCAAGACAGTGGAAGACCAACTATGCCTATTCGTCAAGAAACCGTTTGGGGGGAGGAATCATGAGATTCAATGTTACTTACACCATTCTTCTTTTGGGAATCTTAGTCTGTCCAGTTTCAGCATTTCCCCAAGATTCGATTCCGCGTGAGGCGGTCACGGGAAAAGGTTGCTACTCACATTCTGATGATGAGACACGCACTCTGGCTAAGAAAAAGGCACTCGCGCGTGCCCGTGAACAAACAGTCAGTGGGTATCAGGTATGGGTTGAGTCCAAGGCTGAAGTCAAGAATTTTCAACTGCAAGAGGACCTCATCCAAACCATTAGCGCTGGCATGTTGCATAAAGTCAAGATTAATGAAGAAGTATGGAACGGGACACAGATATGCATCGTGATTTCAGCAGAAATTGGCCCAAACGATATCGGGACTGAAGTACGGAGGAGACAAGAGCAACTGAAGATAAAAGACCAAGTGACCTCAGAAACGTTCAACCCAGACCCGGCATTTGGATTACGGATTTGGTTAAACAAAGCTGATGGACGATTTATTGAAGGGGATTATTTAATTATTAACGTCCAGGCAGATCGTGATGCCTATTTGAAATTAGATTATTTCCAGGCCAATGGGAAAGTTGTTCATTTAGTGCCTAATCTATTTCGCGGACAGGCCTTTATTCAGAAAGGTGAAACCTACGTGTTTGGTGGTAAGGATTCACCGGAACGATTTATTATTAGTGAACCGTTCGGCGACGAAGTCATTAAAGCCGTTGCCAGTGCGCAGCCTTTTGCCGCGATGTTAACGCCTAAAGAGAGTGTGAGTGAAAGTCAAGACTATGTAGACACTCTCAAGAAAGGATTAACAGTTCAACCTGGGCCTAAAGGAACAACACGTGGAATTCAAATTATGTCAGGCGCCTCTGCTGCTTTATCGACCACCAGTCGACAAGTCAGTGACTTTAAAGAAAATACGAAATAAATTAAGCCAGCCTATCGATGACGATCAAAAAAAACCAGTCATCCAACGATAGAAGAACAAGAGATTGGCATGATGTCAAATAGCTCTTTTATTCATGAGGAGCAGGATAGGACAGTGTTGAATTTATAAAAGAAATTTTTCTTCGGCGTGAGCAACAGACACAGGGATATAGCCGTGGATTTCCGAAGAAATCTAGTCTTCCAATATGAAGTTCAACGTTTTCGTTAAATTTACTCATTACTGAAAACAACCAAAAAATATTTCCTCAAATTACGAGATTGAATTTCAGAGATTTCTACTGCACATTGCATAGTCACAAGATAGACTGACTAGCGTGAATAGATAAAGAACGAAGAACCATTTAGCAGTCACATCATGATTGAATTGAAAACGTTTTTAGGGGAAGCAGTCGTTCACAAAACGGTTCTCTCCAAAGCCCGCATCACCATTGGGCGAAGCGACGACAATGATCTCGTTCTCGCCAATCCACACGTCTCACGATTAGAAGCCGTCATCGAGCAGACAATCGATGGCCATACGTTAATTGACAACAGTCGCAATGGGATCTTAGTGGACAATCAGCCAGTCAAAGGCTCAGTAGCCTTACCTCCATCTTGTCGAATTGAAATTTATCCTTTCGAAATTCAATTTGTGCGTGAGGCGGATGATGAGACCTTAACGATTCCCTTAGTCCGAAAAAACGTATCAACTGACGAGTCGCCGGATATGCCTCTTCATTCTTCCCAGCCGTTGACGGCGCATTTTTCTGGCTTGATCGGTGAGTCACCACCCATGCTCAAGTTGTATCAATTGATACAAAATGTCAGCGAGAGTCCTGCCACGATTCTCATTCGTGGCGAACATGGGACCGGAAAAGAATTGGTGGCTCGGGCCATCCATGAAGTCAGCGAACGCAAGAAACAACCATATATCCCTGTCAATTGTGCGGCCATTCCCATTGATCTTATAGAAAGTGAGTTGTTTGGCTATGAAAAAGGGGCCTTTACGGGAGCCCAACAGGGTAAGAAGGGTAAAATTGAAGAAGCCGAAGGCGGCACCATTTTCCTCGATGAAATCGGCGAACTCAGCCTAAATGCACAAGCCAAAGTTTTACGGTTTTTGCAGAACAAAACGATCATGCGAGTTGGGAGCGCGAAAGAATTCTCAGTCGATGTTCGAATTGTGACAGCGACAAATCGAGATCTTGAAGAGGCGGTTCAACAGCAGGAGTTTCGGCCAGATCTGTATTATCGCTTGCGCGTCGTCCAGCTCGAATTACCGCCATTGCGGGATCGAATGGAGGATGTTCCCCTCTTAGTCAGTTATTTTGTCAAAAAAATTGCGAACGATATCGGGTTGATTCAAGAACCGTTAGTCACCGAAGATGCCCTGCAACGATTGCTGAGTGCTTCCTGGCCTGGCAATGTTCGACAACTAGAAAATACCCTCTATAGTGCAATGATCCGAGCCCCCAAATCACCCATTATTGATGAAGCCACTCTTATGGAAGATATGGGGTCTTGGCTATCTACTGAAGCACAACAGAACGAGGAAACACCCTTAGACACCATTAGCAAACAAGCGCTTGTCCAAGTTCTCACCCAACATCAATGGGATACAACAAAAGCTGCAGATGTGTTAAAGGTCAGCCGTGGAACAATTTACTATAAAATGAAAAAATATGGAATTGTGGCACCTCGTGGGCTACGTCGTAGCAACTAAAAACAGGCGCACGCATTGAGGTAGAAAGGGGATGCGCTTATTAGGCACCACGGTGAATATACACTCTTCCTCCACTCAGCCTACTTAACATTCTTTCTGAAATAATGAATAACTCACCAAAAACATTCGCCTTCGTTTTTCAAAATAACATCTTGCGAAATGATTAAAAGAGAGATTAGGATAACGTAATCAATTCCAACGTGATCATGTAACTTCCCCCCTGTCGTTTCTGCTTGAAGTATTTCGAACGTTGTATCGCATTCACTGATTGAGCAGACAACAGTGATCAACAACCAGATCTATTGAACACACTACCAAGACGATCTCATAGATGAGATTATATTGTTTCGTTCATATCAACGTTTAATCAGGAGGCATCATTATGTCAGCTATGGAAATTGGCAAAGAACTCGTGGCCTTGTGCAAGCAAGGGAAAAATCAAGAGGCAATAGATAAGCTGTATTCTTCCGAAATTGTGAGTGTTGAGGCCATGGCCATGCCCAATATGGACAAAACTCAAAAAGGCCTTGAAGCGATTAAAGGCAAGAACACCTGGTGGGTCGAAAACCATGAAGTACATGGAGGTGAGGTCAATGGACCATTCCCAAACGATAACCAGTTCATTGTTCACTTTAGATTTGATGTGACGCCCAAACATACTGGCAAGCGAATGACCATGGATGAGATGGGACTGTACACAGTCGAAAATGAGAAAATCACAAAAGAAGAATTCTTCTACTCAATGGGCGACTGTAGCTAAGTTGACGCGACGCAATACTGACGGCAAACAAAAACAAAGACATGAATATCGAGAACACAACAAGAGGAGACGAGCCGTGCCTGTGAAACCGATACCCGACGGCTACCATAGTGTTACCCCCTACCTAAGCATTAAGGGTGCGGGGAAAGCCATCGAATTTTATAAACAGGCGTTTAATGCAACAGAAGTGTTCCGTCTGGTTGCGCCTGACGGGGACATTGGACATGCTGAAATAATGATCGGGAATTCTATCATTATGTTGGCTGACGAGTGTGAGAAAGGCGAATTCCGCAGTCCTACCTCACTGCGTGGGTCCTCAGTTGGCCTCTATATATACGTTGAAGATGTCGATGCATTATTTGCACAAGCTATGAACGCAGGAGCAAAAATCGTTAAGCCCGTGGAGGATCAATTTTATGGTGACCGCAACGGCACCTTAGAAGATCCGTTCGGACATACGTGGTTTCTAGGTACACACATTGAAGATCTCACCCCCGAAGAAATCAATACGCGTGCCGAGGAACAGTTCAAGTAAGGCGTTAGCTGATTTTTCCAAAAGAGCGACAATGTACCGCGCCTGCCAACAATCGTATTATGCCATCGACGTCAGCATAGCTGCCTTAGATTGCCCAATGGCACCATTCACTTCGAGCAAGAGCTTCGAAAAATCATATGGTTTAGACAGGATCGCTCGGGCACCGCTAGCGTAAGCCTTCACTGAAATATCTTCCGTAAATTGGCTTGTCAGTAATATGACTGGCGTGTTTCGTGTGCAGGCTAACGTTTGCATCTCATCGATGAGTTGAAGACCGTTCATTCCCGGCATATTCAAATCAATTAAAACAAGGGCTACCTCGTCAGTCATCACCATAGACAACGCCCTCTCACCATCCATAGCTTCGTCACATTCATATCCTTCTGCCTCAAGCATCGTTCGCAAAATTAAACGATGATCGGGATCATCTTCAACAATGAGTAGATGTTTCATCACTCACTCCTCTTCTAGAGAGTTTCAGAGAGCAAACAAATATACTCATAGGCTTTACAATGTCCATGCCACAGCAATTCCTAGCTTGAATTTCCCTTATATTACAATGATCAAAGCCACATTCTGAGGTAGACACTCAGGTAACACGAATCGCTTGGCGCATGTCAGTCTCAAGAATTGGAGCAAAAGATGTTCCAAATCTGTGCCAGGAGAAGTTAAGGACTATGAGAAAAGTGACTGTGGGATGTTTGATCTTCCCCCACGACAGCGGACACAGAGTTAAGCTGCCTGTTCAAATACTATCGGGATCTGATGTCCGATAGCGGAATGCCTTCTCTGCCGATTGTAATACGTTTCAATGTACTCAAAAACACTGCCTTTCGCCATGC
>JAJDBQ010000149.1 GCA_029261255.1 Nitrospirales bacterium | reverse complement strand
CTGGCGATTGAGAATCTTGTCTGGCAGCAACGATCTTACCGCTTGCTTTAACACATATTTTTTATCTCCTCCTTTGAGTTTCATGGAAGAGGGCAATGACGCACAAAATTCCATGACATGATGATCAAGAAACGGAGAGCGTGCCTCAAGACCATGAGCCATACTCGCAATATCCACTTTCACTAAAAGATCATCAGGAAGGTACGTATTCACATCGACATCCAAGAGACGGCTTAAAAAATCCTTCGCATCAGAGCTCTGAAATGCATCGACCAACAGCTCAAAAGAATCTCTTTGTCCACTATCTTGCAGAAATTCTTCCGTACATAAGTGTTGTTTCATGACGGGATCAAAATGACACATCCAATATCCATAGCGTCGTTCTGGCGTCTCAGATAGCACTGCCACAAAACGTTTCAAGCGACTGAGAATGGTTTTGGATTTCGATGCGGCTGGAAGAAACTGTGTCCCCCATTCAACAATAGATCGAAGGGATTGTGGCAAACGGTCATACCACCTACCGTAAAGACTCGCGACATAGCGATCATAGCCTAAAAGATTTTCATCACTACCGTCACCATTCAGTGCGACCGTCACATGGCGTTGAGTCATTTCGGACAAATATAACGTTGGTATAGCTGATGAATCAGCAAAAGGCTCATTATAGAACCACACAAGTTTTTGGAAAATTTCTGTCGCATTCGGAGTCACGACCAATTCATGATGGTCTGTATCATATTGTTGGGCCACTAACCTCGCATATGGCAGTTCATTGTAAGCTTGTTCTTCGAATCCAATTGAAAACGTTTTTATATGCGGGACACCCAATTCTGACATCAACGCGACAATCACACTTGAATCGATTCCGCCACTCAAAAATGCCCCTAATGATACGTCACTAACCAATCGTAATTTCGTGGCTTCTTTGAGTTTGGAGAGGAGTTCCACTTGCGCTTCTTCACACGAACCCGAGAATGTCGTGCTATAAGAGAGTTTCCAATATCGCTCAAGATGGATCTGATTTTTTTGCACGATGAGCACATGCGCCGGAGGGAGTTTTCGAACCCCACGAAAAGCTGACCAAGGGGTAGGAACATACTGATACGTCAAGTAGTGAGAAATAGCTTCTTTGTTCACCTCTGCGTTGAAATCTGGATCAGCAAAAAAAGCCTTCGGCTCAGATGCAAAAGAAATTCCATCCTGATCCGCCCAATAATAAAGAGGCTTTTGCCCCACTCGATCTCGTGCCAAAAAAAGGCGTTGCTCTCCTTCATCCCAAATCCCAAACGCGAACATTCCCCGCAAATGCTCAACGCATTTTGTGCCGTATTCTTGGTAGGAGGCCAAGACCACTTCCGTGTCACTTTCCGAATAGAACCGATGTCCTAGTCTCTCAAGATTCTGTCGGAGCTCTTGAAAGTTATAGATCTCGCCATTGTATGTAATGACAAACCGACCATTTTCTCGCACCATGGGTTGTTTGGCGGCTTCAGTCAGATCAATCACCGCCAGTCGACGATGACCAAACCCAAGATTAGCCTTTTGGTAAATACCTTCTCCATCTGGCCCACGATGTGCGAGTAAATCACACATCCTTTTAAGGAGCTCACCTTGAACAGGCGCACCAGAAGAAAAATTATACCGCCCAGCTATTCCACACATACGAATTCCTCAATCATCTCTTATTACTCTAACCTTAGGACAATATATCGGTGATTGGCATGTCTGGATTTCTCAACAAGCCATGATACAACTGCCCATATTCCTTCACACACTTAGACAAGGTAAATTCATTCATCACTCGATCCTTGCCAGCCATACCCATTTGTTGACGTAATGCAGGGCTTTGAGCCAGCTTGGCAATGGCCTCACCAATGGCTTGAGGAGAATGAGGGGCAACGACAAACCCTGTGCTGCCATCAATCACAGCCTCGCGATTTCCTCCAACATCAGTCACCACCATGGGTAATCCTGATGCCATATTTTCCAGAATGGTGTTAGAAAAACCTTCTTCATGCGAACAAAGAATTCCCACATCTGAAGCAAATAAAATACTCGAAATATTATCCGTTTGACCCATCCAGCGAACGTGTTCGGTAATTTGTAAAGCCTCAGCTAGGGCCTTGAGGGAGCTTCCAATACCATCATCACGACCGACACATAAGACAACCCAATTCCCATGAAGTTTCTCACTCGCCAATGCGAGGCCTTGCAATAAATCTCTATGTCCTTTATAGGAAATGAGGTTTGCTACCATGACGAGAACGAGCGTTCCCGATGAAATATTGAGAGATTCCCGAATATAAATTCTTTGCTTCTGCTGTGCATCATCTAGTACTTCAACACCATTATAAATGGTACCTACTCGTTCCGTCGCGACCCCCTCATCAAGAAGTTGCGCAACAACAGCGTGGCTATTCCCCAAAATGGCATTCATTCTTGAGTGAAGGGAATGCTCTAGATACTTTAGAACGGGGTATTTTTTTTGGTAGTCATTGAGACTGCGACGACTCATGATCTGAATACTTTTTTTAGAAAAAAAATTGCAAACTCCTCCCAGTAAGTACGCAGCAGGGAGGAAATAATGCACGATGTCAGGTCGATGCCGATGGATCGTCGACCACAAAAAAATCGAGGCAAGGGGAATGGAGAAGAATGGCCTTATAACAGAAGGAAAGCGACGAACAAAAGAACTGAGCGGAGGAGAAATGACTTCAATTCCTGCTGCCCTAACCTTGGGAGCTAAATACCCTTCATGAGTCAAAGAAAACACGGCGACACGAAATCCATGGCTTTTAAGGTATGGCAGAATACGGACGAGATGCTTCTCTGTCCCTCCAACATCAAGACCTCCAATGATGAACAAGACGATAGCGCCAGGCAAAGTTGATTGGCTTCTCATATCTGATGACTAAAAGACGATGCAAAAAAATGTAGCTCTAAAAATGGACACACCAAAGGTTCATTCTAACGATATTGAAACAAGAGAAAGAAATGGAAACAAACCAAGGGACAATAAAACGTAAACACACCTGCGTAAAAACCATTGTGGCGAGCAAAAGGGGATCATTCCCGCTTACGAATAAACCGCCACGTCCATGAGCTCTTCTAGAGGACTTCCTCCCATAAATTCATGATTCGCTCAAGGTTATATCGTTGGGAAATATTCCTGGCATTATTCCCCAAACGTCGACGATCATCTTCATTTTCCATAAGCCACTGCATTGCCGTACTCAACTGTTCTTCATCCTCAGTAGATACCAATAGCCCATCCTCGCCATGATGAATAATCTCACGAGGTCCACTAGGGCAATCTGTCGCAATCACGGGCACCCCGCAGGCCATGGCTTCTAACATCGCGTTAGGGAAGCCCTCAGTCCTGGAGGGAAGGACAAAAAGATCTGCTTGGACAAGCACATCATACGGATTCCGAATGAGCCCATGAAACCGAATACGCTCGGAAAGCCCGAACTTGTCACGTAACGTTTCCAAGCTACTTCGTAATGGTCCTTCGCCGAATATATTTAAAGACCAATGAGGAAATCTATTAGCGAGTCGGGCAAAGGCATGCAACAAAATATCAAGCCCCTTTTCTTCGACCAGACGACCTATCGTCGCGATAAAAGGTTTCTGAAAAGAAGATTGGGAAGCTACTTGCACCTCCGACATTGGTGTGACTGGGTTAGGAATTACCACGATTTTTGATCGCAATGTAGCTGGAAAGTATTCCTTTGCTCGTTGGGTTTGAACCACAACATACTTAGCCTTCAGATAAGCAAATAGACGCAAAGAATTCCACATGCGCCCAAATGAATACTGGTGGGGATCCGTTCGTTCTGAAACGACAACGGGCATAGTCATGCCCAATGTTGCCAAAAGAACAAGAACATTGGTTTTGTCGATAAAACTAATTATCGCGTCAGGCTCATTCTCCAGAATCGTTCGACGAAGTTTCTTTACTCGCCCCCAATTATGACCTATTCCGCTTAGAATATTTGATGAATTGCGAAAAAGTGATAGAGGGAAAATCCGTATTTGAGAATCAAGAGCATAGAACGGCTGGCGAGACACATCATCAAAAGTCACGATGGAAATCATCCAGTTTTTTCTTGCCCAGAAATTGGCCATAGTGGATAGAACTCGTTCCGCGCCACCAGCCTGCAGTGAGGAAATCACCAGCATAAGCCTCATGAGAGAAGAACACTTTTGCTTTCAATCATGGCAATAATACATTAAGAATTATATTGGCTCTTCTTCATTTCCAAATCTTCACGCTAAAGCCTTACACTGTCAGAAAACCAAGAATTCAATGCGCAACGCTGGTCAGAAATTTATCCTTCATGGCCAAATACTTATCATGAACTGATTCTGGCAAGGCGCCCCAAACAACTTCCCTCACCACATTCAAAAGAATGGTTCGCATAACAGCTAATCTCAAAAATCCTCTGTACTTACTGAAGTTACTCATCACCACTCTGAGAACAGCCGTTTCAAAGTAATAGATGATTCCCGATTTTTGGAATTTGGACAACACATCGCTATACTTTGGGGAGACGAGCAAATCAAAGATATCTTTGACCACTTCGTCTCTAAATGCCTTACAGCTTGAAGAATAGGAGCCTGTCGTTTTTCGGAAAATAGCTAAAGATTCAGGGACATAACATACCCCATACCTAAACCCGATGACGTTCATAGCAAAAAAATCACATGCCGACTTTAGGCTTGGAAGAAGGTAGTTAGCAGGCTCTCCAATTTCCGTAAGAGCTGCTTTCTTTACCACAACACCGTTCACTTGATTACCTACAGAAAACCCTTTCGTCCGCCCAAGCTCTGCCAACTCATGGGAAGAAAAATAGCAAGATTCGTTAGCCAGAAAGACAGACAGTTGACGAACGAACTCTCCAGAGTCTCTTTGGACCATTGAATGGCATATCGATAAACCAGCTTGCGGGTGAGCAGCAAGAATCTTCATTGAGCGCTCAAGAAACTCTGGTAACACAAAGTCATCGGCAGCAGCCATAAGAAGGTAATCCCCCTTCGCTAGATCAATGCCACGATTCAGCGTGTAAACCACTCCGCGATTTTGTTCATTGACAAACACCTGAATGAGGGAGTGCTTTTCGGCAAAGCTCTTTATCACCTCAAGACTATTGTCTGTAGACCCGTCATCGATAATAATGATTTCGAAGGGTCGATATGATTGAGCCAGTATACCTTCCAGCGCATACGGTAAAAATTTAGCATGATTATAATTCGGCATAATCACTGATACAGTTGGATGGCTCATAAACATTGCCGTTAAGATTTATGCCATTGTTCTCGACAACGGAACCAGATGAACGTTTCGTAAGGAATGATATAACATGCAGCCACCAAGAAATAACCAGCTGCAGCACCAGTTGGCCCAAAATTCTTACCAAGAAACCACACCAATACCCCGATAGCAAGACTGGACGTCACACTCAAGAGCACAATTGGATCACGCTTGTGTGCTCGCAAATACGCTGACTGACAATAGGAAATGTGCATCAGGATAGCAGCCAGCAACAGTAAGGCTGTCGGAAGCGGCTTAAGCAACCGTTCAGAAAATCCCACATCAAAAACATCAAAAAGATAGATAAGAAACCAAAAAGATACAGCACCACAGAACAACAAGACTAAAGTGATCCCTAAGGTTCTTCGCCATAACTGATCAAGGTTGGCATATTCCTTTTTTGAAATAAAAACTCCAAAGCCCGGAACCTTGGTCTGCACCCAAGCAGTGGCCCCCATTTGCATGGCACTGACAATCTGCAACGTCATCCCCATTTGGCCAGCTACACCTGCACCATGATAATGAAACATCACAGGATTAAATAGGAAAAAAGCAAAATAACTGGTGAACCCTGAGAGTCCAACACGCCACTGTAAAGGTAGTAGCTCTTTTTTCCAACTCATTCCTGCTCGCGGAGGTGGCTTGAGGAACGAAGCAAAGAAGCCTTGATATTGGATAAATATTAAATAAAAATCCCGCAAGACGCAGGTTCCAGCTAAGGCAACCGCCGCCCAAAGCCCACCACCCATCCAAATCGTCAGCCATAACGCGAGACTGCTCACGATAGCCTGTTGCAGCCTCACCTTATTCACAATTCCAATCTGCCCACAGCCCTCCAGGATCGAATTAAAGGGAGAGGCCCACAACAGAATTCCGGTTAAAATAACAAGTGCTAACCATGGTGATTGCCAATGAACGTCGTTGGAGGAACTATCTGGGAAAAAATACATTCCAAGCACCCCGACACCAACCATGAAGATAAGACTGATCACCCCATACCATTTAAAGGCCAGTCGTCCTAAACTGATAAGACGTGAGAATGAGACCTGGTCTCCTTCGATACGTCCATCTAAACTCAGACTCAAATTAGCCCATTCATGACTAGCGGTATTGATGATGACAATAAAGAAGCCCAGCTCAACAAATGATTGAAGTGCGGCCAGACTAGCAAACGTGTAATAAAATCCCTGCTCTTGGCCTGTAAAGAAATTGGCAATAAAAAGCAGTGTGATCGGCCCTGCTAGAAACTGCCAGGCTCGAGTTAAGAGAGCAAACACTACGGCAGTATCAAGATCCTCACGGCGAACCACGGATCGCAACAGATTCCCAAGATATGCCAAAAAATTATTAAGAATATGTGACTCCATTATTCTAGGTAGGGCACTCGTCCCATTTTGTCATTCCGAAAGGAGTGTCTATTTTTTTTACATCAAGAGGAAAGCATTGCAAGAACCCAGGATCGCCGAATAGGTATCGGGATATGGCGCACGTAACACTTATGTATAGAGATTGTGTATTTCAGAGAAATCAGAGAGATGAGTGATGATCACTAAGTTTAATGTAGCTCAAACACCATATCAATCACCCTAAAGGGATCTGGTGGCGAGATCCCAAACATTTCCACTA
>JAJDBQ010000148.1 GCA_029261255.1 Nitrospirales bacterium | reverse complement strand
AGCTGCCAAAACACAAACAACATCAGAAGGTTTGGGCTGGAGACTAAAGAAAGAATGACAAAGGTCATGAGGCCAAGTAATGCAAAGAATCGAGAATAGCCTGCATCACCTTCCATGTATCGAACGGAGTACACATGAATGACGGTGCTAACACTCGTGATCAATACCATCATGACCGCACTCAGACGATCAATGAACAGACCGAATTGAAACCAGTTATTTGGTTCGGAATGGAAGGTTGGAAGCATGATCCGAATGGGTCCACCCACACTGACTACGTAGAGCACCCAGAGAGAACAGATAAATGCTAGCGCCACCGCCGAGACTCCCACTTTTGAACTTTTATTCCCCAGGTGTCTTCCGAAAAGACCAAGGATTATGCCAGAGGCTAGAGGTAAAAGAGGGATGAGAGCCGCGAAAAACATGGTCATGCTGAAATTTCTCCATCAGGCTGGGATATTTTTCGCATGTCCTTCGGGGAATAATCGGCTGAAGAAAGAGATGAGCATAACGCCACGTCTTTCTTCCGTTCTGATAATGCAACTGTCTCACCTTCTTTTTGGTTTTCCCCGGGTAGTTGGGATTTAATCTCAATAGGATGGTCAGTAGTCCGTCCACTCCTATTCTTATTCTTTGTTACACAACTTAGAAGAACCTCTGCCTCGTGTAATATGCGATCTGGGTTCTCTTCTAACAAGAGAAAATGGCCCATTTTGCGTCCAGATTTGGCTTGGTCTTTGCCATACAGATGGAGACGAACTCGTGGATGAGCTAAAAGGCGATCCCATTGAGGAGTCCCGTTGCGCCACAAATTTCCAAGAAGGTTCATCATCACTGCGGGATGCAAGAGGGTGGTGTCTCCCAGTGGCAACCCGCATATAGCACGAAGATGTTGCTCGAATTGAGAGGTCATGCAGGCACCAAGCGTGAAATGTCCGCTATTATGAGGCCGTGGAGCCACTTCGTTGATCAGAAGACAGTCGTCCTCAAGAAGAAAGAGTTCCACCGCCATGATGCCGCAGTAATCAAGAGCCTTTGCAAGGGAGACGGCAAGCTCCTCCGCACGTGACCGGACTGTGTTGGCTACCTGAGCCGGCACACGCGTGGTATGGAGGATATTCTGTCGATGGACATTCTCGGCAAGCGTATAGATTTGAATAGCTCCATTGAGACTTCGCGCTAGCACAACCGATAATTCCGCTTTGAACGGTACGATGGTTTCCAGCACAGAAGGTACTTCACCCAGTTCTTTCCAGGCTTCATTAAGACCTCCTTCGCTGGCAACACGGATTTGCCCTTTGCCGTCATATCCAGATCGGCTAGTCTTTAAGATCGCTGGAAATTCCACGTGTAGGCTTGCATGCGCCAAGTCGACGTTCTCCTCGATTGAGGCAAAGGACGTTTGTGGCAAGTGGTGCTTTTGCAGAAATTGTCGTTGAACAAGTCGATCCTGGACGAGAGCGAGCACACACGATGATGGACGAGTGGGCTTAATTTTCTCAATTTCAGCTAGAAGCTCCCATGGCACCAGTTCAGTTTCAACGGTGACTACATCAACTTGAGCAACAAAATCCAAAACGCGTTGGGTGTCGGTCAATGCTGATTGAACAGAAAAATCCGAGACTTGTGCAGCTGGGCAATGCTCAACGGGATCTAACACACCAACCCGATACCCCATCCGGCGACCTTCCATGGCCAGCATCCTTCCAAGTTGTCCGCCCCCAAGGATTCCGATCGTTCTGCCTGGAAGAACTACGTTCATTCCACGTCCTCCACGGATTGGCTGGCTGTTTTTCTCCTATAGGCACGGAGGCGTTCCTCAATCCCAGCATCGGACAGAGCCAAAATCGCGGCGGCTTGCAACGCCGCATTGACCGCCCCATCCTCACCAATGGCGTGAGTCGCCACCGGGATGCCTTTCGGCATCTGCACGATGGAGAGGAGCGAATCTAAGCCTTGTAGAGCTCTCGACTGCACAGGGACGCCCAGGACTGGAAGCGCTGTTTTAGCTGCCGTCATTCCTGGTAGATGTGCGGCACCGCCCGCTCCGGCAATAATGACGCGAAGCCCTCGTCCTTCGGCCTTGCTTGCATAGTCGAACATCCAATCAGGAGTGCGATGGGCCGAAACAATTTGGCATTCATGGGGAATCGCGAGTTCCTCCAGTACTACGCTGGCGGGACGCATCGTATCCCAGTCACTTCTGCTACCCATGATGATACCCACGCGAGGGATCTTAATCGGTAGGTTATCGGTCAGGTTTTCCATATTGTTCCTCTATCGGTCCACACCAGGTTGCATTCGGAATCGTTGAAGCCATTTTGCCTTCTACTCGACATTTTCATTTTTCAAATCAAAACGACCTCAATGGTCTCTGCCTAATAGGCAGCAGGCTTAGAAAACGTGCGATTCGCAACCATTTCGATGACTCGCAGTCCGTCGAACTTGGCAACCATCTCTGACTTGGTTATCACGCCAATTCCGCCCACTCCTTCGATCGCATACACCTCGGGCATTGGCACTTCCCACCCGTCCAAGTATAATTCCAAGCGAGGGAAATCCACGTGACCTGAGTTGACGACTTGCACACGCAGGACATGCCATGTCCCTGGTTTTGGTTTCGCTGGACCTTTTCCAATTAAAGTCGGTTTCCCATTTTGTACTCGGTATGTGCTCAACTCGTTGGTGTTGAGATTCACGGTCACCGCGTAAAAGTTCTGATGGTCCTGAGCCGCTAATACGATTCCCGCTTCACCCCCTTCTCCAGGCGACATCTCACGAATGCTGACGACGATATCAGGTAACTTCAGATTTCCCGTGTCAGATAGCAATACTTGAAAGCAGTCTTCTTGTGGGCAGGGATGTGTTTGCGTCATGACGTGAGGAGCACTGGGTGCCTGTGGGTCAGCCTCGATACTCCATTTCCCTGTTGACTCCTTTTGGTTGCTTCCCGCTGAGAATCCAGTAGGGAGTCCGCCAATTGGCTCCTGATCAAAGTTCCACGTCTTAAACAGATCTTCCGCTTGAGCATGAGCC
>JAJDBQ010000147.1 GCA_029261255.1 Nitrospirales bacterium | reverse complement strand
CTGAGCCATATCGGTATCGCGGACAGCCAGCGCCTTGAGTAATGGTGTCGCAAGAATATCGAGGGGCATCACTTTTTCATACACACCAATCGGCACAATGGCTCTCGGTCCGCCTTGTTGTAAGGTGTTTAACGGAAATTTTCGATCTTTAAAGAAACGTGAAACAAACACCCGATTCGCTGAGTATTTCTGTGCACCCGGCATGATCCAGCCTAAGAGTTCCCGATCGCCTCCCTCCGCAAACACACCGACTTGCGTATGATACCGACCGATAAAGCTCTCCCAACCCATCGCAGTGTGGCCTGACAGTACTGAGCCGGAAACAACACGCTGTTGCTCATCCGAGACCTCCCCTTCTAAGAGATCATCGGTATTCGCTCCGATACGTGTGCGAATGAGCCTTGGTCGTGCCACGAGCGGCCCACCCAATGCCATGATCCGCTCGGTCCATAACCGTCCTGTGGAAAACAGTTTTCCTATCGCAATGACATCTTGATAATGAAGGTACCAGACAGTTTTCTCGGAGGAGACGGGATCAAGGAAATGAATATGAGTGCCTACCAGTCCAGCAGGATGTGGACCGGCGAATTCCACCAATGAGACTTGAGCTAACCCATTGGTCGGAATGTTGGAACCAGGCGATTGACACACAAACACCTTGCCATCAGTTAACGTCATGAGCGTGGTCAGGCCATTGAGAAAATCCGTTTTATACTCATGAATTATAGGATCAGCATCGGCTGCAAGAGGATTGGTGTCCATGGCGGTCACAAAGATGGAGTGGGGTACAGAATGTGGGGATGGGACTTTGCTATAGGGTCGTGTTCGAAATGCCGTCCATAATCCGGAAGCAAGTAGCCCCTCTCTGACCTGATCACGGCTCAACGTCGATGGCTGTTGCGTCGTAATATTCTGGAAAACTTCCTCCTCATCCCCCTCAAGACGAATGACCACAGACCGGAGCACTCGTTTCGCTCCTCTATTGATCGCCTCCACAACACCACTCGCAGGCGAAGTAAAGTTCACACCAGGAGTTTTCTTATCGGTAAACAGGACTTGGCCAACCTTGATCCGATCGCCTTCCTGAACGAGCATGCTGGGTTTCAAGCCAATATAGTCTCGGCCGAGCAGGGCAACCGATTTGACTGATTCACCATTGTGGATGGTTTGCTGAGGTTCTCCAGTAAGCGGTAGGTCCAATCCCTTTTTGATGGTAATCAGCATAGTGTGGCTTCAACACAAACGAATGTGGAAATCGTAGTCTGTACGCCTTGGCAACGACCAAGGGCTCAGCTCCGAGTGTCGTGCGACCAGTGATATCAAATGTGAATGGACAACATGCTCTAATCTATATTCCATCAGTGTATATTCGATACTTACTCTGTTTCCCAGAGTGACTCATTTTTCATTGGGCGTTCAACATGCCCCACAAATCTAGCGGCTTCTCCTAACATATGCTCTATTATGCCACCGTCTCTCATAAAGGGAAGAGCCATCGTCATTAAATATTGGGGCTTTCGGACGAGAACAATTTCACTCACACATCGACTGGCGATGACCATACTCATGCTGGTCGAACTCCCGACTGAGCAACCCAGTGATAGCACCAAGACCAAAGCCACTCGCAATCTTGAGAACCATGGCATGTGCGATTGAGTTGATGTCGCTCTTTGCTGTCGTCAAGGACTCTCTCCCAACGAGACATGCGCGACAGAGAGCTAGCCAAGCTTCGCATTGTGAATTCATGGTCTTCACAGCACACATTTGGAGGATGGAAAATAGCAGCACTGACGTATGTCGATCGAGAGTACAGCTGAGTCAAGCTTTGGCCAGATAGGATCATCGTGATCAAATGAGAGAAATCATTGCGACAAAGAAAGCAGCACCTATACTTGGCGATTACTGTTCGAGCAATGACCAGAGTCCGTCTGTAGTCCAGCATTCATACATAGCGCAAGAGAAGTGCTAGCACTGATGTCATCAATGAATTCTCCTATCGCAATTCACTCATTCATCAGAGGTCAGCTCATGATTATTCGACTGTCGGTTTTCTATAATCCAATTCCCTAGCCATTCAAATACGCGGACAACCGACTTGAGAACATTTCGTCCACCAACCAACACACTGCTGCGTTGGCGAGAACGAGGAACTTCAGGCCATCTGCCCTAGAGCTCAGCATCGAGCAATTCTGCCACAATCAAGCAAGAGCTATTCATTCGTCCTGCGAGCATCCAGGTCATACAGACTGTTTTCGCAACTCCTTGCTGCGATTCATGTCGGACAACGACTTGTTCTGTGGAGGCAAGAATTCTTTAACTGTAAAAAATATTGTGAACCAAGGGCTCTGTCATTATGGAGATGTATGAATAAAACGGAGATGTCTGAATGATTTCAACAGCAGATTTTTTCATTATAAGCAGGAATTTACACTCAGGCAAGACTGCGGCCTGAGCTTATTTAAAAAACTGTGAAAGAGCCAGTCCAGGAAGTTGAAAGCAAAATATACTCGATATCCTGTTGCTTTCTAATTGCAGGAAAATGCTATTTTTTTAGCTGACGTTAAGGTCATAGTGCATGCATCCATTTATCTATTCCGCAATCAAGGAGACGGTTGTGAATAAAAACAATACCAATTGTATGTGTTGGGTGACTTCTTCTATACGGCTGCGCTGAAGTGAAGTATGCCAAGCCCGGCACCACTACAACAGATTTGAAGGCCGCTAAAGCTGCTTGTACACCAGAAATGCGTATGTCTATGAACAGAGCCCATTTGGTCGCTGCGGAAAACAGCGAAACAATACAAGAAGGCGATGACAACGTGTAGGGCTAACGACGCTGCGCTTCAAGATGTCGAGTAATGCTCGGAGGCAAAAGGATGGATGAGAGAAGAAGTGCGATGAGCGATGGCAACTACGGCATTATGATCTTTAGGCAGAGGCAGAACCAGATCCTCGCTTGAGTAATTCTTTGGCAGTTTTTCGAAGGGTTGGGGTGAGCTCTCCACCACCGAGCATGCGGGCGACTTCTGTTTCGCGCTGCACGCCAATCACTTCTTGAACGACCGTTTGCGTTCGATCATTGGTCGTTTTTTTTTCTACCACAAATTGCGCATGTGCTTGTGAAGCAATCTGCGGCAAATGGGTGATGCAACACACCTGATGGTAGTGGGCTAATTCTCGCAAACGCTTTCCCATGACCATTCCGGCCTCTCCCCCAACCCCACTATCTATTTCATCAAAAATTACCACAGGCGTATGATCATTTCCCGCAAAGACAGTTTTCAACGCAAGCATGATGCGGGATAATTCTCCACCTGATGCAATCCGTCCTAACGGCATAAGCGGCTCACCAGGATTGGGGGCGAGCAACAACTCAAGACGATCCCGGCCTGTAGATCCAAACGCACCTTCATCATCACTTGTGACAAGGTTGATCTGAATCTGCATGGCTCCCATTTTGAGTCCTTCAAATTCTTGTTGAATCTGTTTGACCAGTTGCTTAGCCACTTTTTGTCTTTTCGTTGATAATTCTTTTGCTATTGCTTCCATGGATAGATAGCTATGTGTCAGTTCAGCTTGAAATTTGGCGATCTCTCCATCTTTTTCATGGAGAAGTGCTAAGTCTTGTTCCAAGCTCTGCATCAGCTCCACCAATTCTTCTATCGTTTTGCCATATTTCTTTTTCAGTCGTTGCAATCCAGCCAAACGAGTATCAATCACTTCCATGCGCTCTGGATCTGATTCTGTTTGAGCACGAAAATCTCGAAGATGTTGCGTGACCTCCTGTAGGGCAATGACCGACGATTCTAAATGCGACACCCACGTTTGGCATTTCGGATCAATTTGACCAAGCTCCTGCACCCAGCTCATCACATCTTGAAGTTGCGCCAGCACCGAGCGCTCGCCGTCAGATAACGTCTCGAATGACTGATTCGATAATTCGCCCAATCTCCCACTGTGCTTTAATCGATGATATTCCTGATTCAGCGAATCTTCTTCTCCCCCTTGCAATTGCGTTTTAGTTAATTCCTCATATTGATATTCCAAAATATCTTGACGTGCCACTTGATCTTGTAATCTTTGCTGAAAAAGCTCCAATGCCTCCTGCTTGGCTTTCCATTCTTCATACAGTCGTTGGAACCTCTCAACAAGACATTGCAAACCTCCATACGCATCCAAGAGTTCAAGCTGCGCTTTGGGAGACAGTAAGGATTGCTGGTCATGTTGGCCATGTATATCCACCAATTGCCGTCCGACATCTTGAATGGTTTGCACTGGTGCCAACTGGCCATTCAGATAACTTCGATTTTTTCCGGACCGTGCCACAATGCGTCGAATGAACACGTCTAGTTGATCGGCGAGCAAAAATCCATCTTGCCGTAATGTCACAACCAAAGGATGAGATTCTTGGAGGGTAAAACAGGCCTCTAACAAGGCTTCGTCTTCACCGAACCGAATGTGATCAGAAGACGCTCTTCCACCAACCAGTAGGAGTAAGGCATCAATAAGCAGGGATTTACCAGTGCCGGTTTCTCCAGTTAACACCAGGAAACCGGCTGGCAAGGTCAGATGAAGCTGGTCGATCAGGGCAAAGTTAGATATACGCAGCTCGGTTAGCATCGCACCGAGTGATCCGCTCTACGGATTAGGCCGTTGCAGAGGATTGAGAAAGAAGGGTGTCAATGATTTCTTTAAATTGTTGTTTCGGTCGTGCGCCAACAATTTTTTCCACGACTTCTCCGCCTTTAAAGAAGAGAATGCTCGGGATACTCATGATTTGGTATTTTCCTGCCACTTCGGGAGCTTCATCGGTATTCAATTTCATGACTTTCAGACGCCCCTGATATTCTTGCGCCAGTTCTTCAACAATGGGAGCAACCATTTGGCAAGGACCACACCACACTGCCCAAAAATCTACCATGACGATATCTGTAGACTTCATGACTTCCCCATCCCAATTCGAATTATCGGCTACGACGACAAGATCAGACACGGACGGCCTCCTTGGCAAGAGAAAATACAGAAACACACAATAACCCCATCCTAAAACTGCCCTCTGTGGGCTGTCAACTCAGGCAAGATGTTCTCGGTGAACCACGGTGGCATGTTTTTCTGATCCTCCATCTTTTTCCTGCGCCTTTTCTCGATAATAAAGCCCCTCACCACTGCCATTCTTTCGGCACGCCGGACCACCAGGAATCTGGTTGCGCTTTACGCCAGCCGGATTGTTCCAGCCATAATTCATCGGTACGTGCTCGATTAAGACGGTTTGCCATGGACGCCGTAATATCAAATTGCTGACGTAATCCTTCATGAATGAGTTCCTGGGCCATCCGAGGCAGGACATTCGATGGATCAATAATATCAATCACCTCGCGTGCGGTCAGATTCAGGGATAATTGTTCGACTTTGACGTAATCTTCCTGTTTCGCCAAATAGGCCAGATACCCATCTGTGGCTTGATATACATACGCTAAATACACATAGGCTTCTACGGACGGATTCTGATCAATGTTTCGCTGGCAGGCTTCTACCGCTCGTCGATAATCACCTACATGCAAATACACCTTCGCTCGTGCTAAGTCGGTATTGATTACCGTCTGGCCCTTGCTCGTCTGCGCCGTACTACGAGGGACCTCCAATATTCCACAAAGAGCTACAATGAGAATGAAAAGCCAACAACGAATGACAGATCGCTCAGACCATTGTAAGCAAGATGCGTCAATCATAGGCTTCCTCCTTCGTGTCATAACGAATATTTTCTCATAGGTCCCATTTGTTCCTGTTAACTTTCCAATGAGGTGTCATGATTTTTTTCACTTGAAGATGACAAGAATTCGTCAATATTTTCAATGCACTAGGAAAAGAGCGCTTCAAAACCCACGGATTTCCCTCTGTCAAAGTTGTCAATCATGACGACATCTTGTCTTTGCCAAGCCTGCTTCAAATCAAAAAGTTGCAACAGATTCTAGCCCAATTGCACCCTATCGCCCATAACGATAGCTAAGACGACCCCTAATAGATTTCAATCATCCAGTGGCATACCGATTGCGAAGGTGACCAGTACCATCACCTTTCGAAAACAGACTGGAACAGGAATCACATGCCAGACACATCATGTACAGACTCCAACAAGACCCCACAGTCGATTCAAACTCTTGTACGACCGCTTCTCTCTTTATTTCACTTTAGCACGTTACTAGGAATAGGCACTTTTGCCTTCTGCCTTCTTTTTCCGCTGACTCCGACTCCCGTAAACTCAAACGATATGGCGATGACACTGTCTGCCCATTCAAAGACTCCGCTGACCCAGATCAATCAGTCAGCTGACTCAGTATCCCATCATTCAGATGACATTCTCGCAGCACTCACCATTTACCTTGAAGCTCGAGGAGAAAGTTTTGCCGGAAAAATGGCGGTCGCTGCGGTTATTCGCAACAGAACAAAACATAAGTATCACAGTGATGGCACGATACGAGGTACCGTACTTCGCGCAAAACAATTTGAACCGTGGATTGGACGCTCCCCCAAGGATGTCAGGTTTAACCCCAACGATCGCAAAATGCAAGAGAGTCTCTTAGCGTGGGAATTGGTACAGGATGGACGAAATGTCGTGGATGGAGCAGTGCTTTTTTATAATCCGAGCCTAGTCGACACTCCCCGTTGGGCAAAAGTCTACCAAAAGGTGAGCACAATTGGAGGGCATGAATTTTTCAATAAACGTCTCATCTGACTCAGACGCGAACAACCTCAGCCTTTCTCAAATTTTTAGGACGTACTTTCCTCTGACTTCCGCTTTCAATATTATCTAATTTCGTTCGTAATTGCCGTAGTGCTCCGGAATGAACGCGACACACTCCTGATTCTGTGAGCCCCAAACGGCCTCCAATTTCCTTCATTGTCATGCCTACATGATAATAGAGTTGCAAGACTTCCTGTTGACGAGACGATAACGTCACTAAGGCAGCTTGTAACGCCGCCTTCATCTCCGCATTGGCACAGGCCATGAAAGGGTCATGCCGTTCGAGATCTGGCAAGACATCCCGCAAGGTAGAACTGTCTTCCCCGTAACCCACAGGTTCATCCAAACTTAACAGTCTTGGATCACAGGCTGAGATGCTTTCAAGCTCCTCCTGAGAAGCGCCTAATGCTTGCGCCATTTCTTCGATGGCAGGCGACATCCCGTACTTCTGAACGTACTCATCAACGAACTGTCGAATTTGCTCCCGGCGGGTTCTCACTGATCGAGGAACCCAATCCATGGCACGTATTTCATCTAACATCATGCCACGAATACGATATTCCGCAAACGTTCGAAATTTAATATCACGACTTGGATCATATCGTTTCAAGGCACTTAATAACCCCATCGCACCGGCACTCGATAAATCTTCTATGTCTAACGAAAATGGGTTTTTCATCACCATCGCGCCAGCCATTCGTCGAATGATTGGAAGAAATTCTTGCAGAATGGCGTTCAATTGCTCCTGCGTGAGCTGAGAGTAATATGTTTCTACGCTCTGAGACTTTTTCGATGTCGTCTCTGCACAATCAGAATCTGCACACCTCACCTCTACCATCACCCCACTAGAATGTTGTCTGTGTTCGTTCATAGTCTGGCCCTTCTTTTTTTGACCAAAAAAAACGCCCAATTCCGAGGAAAGGGCGCATGAACGGACGCAGTCAGACTACATACAGTTCGGTAACCAGACGAACCATGAACGTGTTACTCGTTCAGGGTCTCTTGGCTTTGCGCCCTACCCTCACGGATAGTTTGCCCTTGTCACCTGTCAAAACATTTTTATCTTATTGAAAGTACCTCATCATTATTCATTGAGAGATCCGACTCACTCATTTGAGTCGTTGCTGACGTTCTTTTGGGGACTCCCGATTCAGATCTCTACCCCAGTGCTGATGTTATCGGGCTAGGCCTTTTAGGAATGAAGGAAAAAACTTGACGCATCAAGGGAAAAACACAGAAATGCATAGATTGCAAACAATCGAGAAATAATCCCCTATTGAATTTTGACCTTCTGGACGAATTTTTCAGGAATTATTTCAGACGGAGAAAAAGATTCGCACCAACCATTAAGAACATCATCATCGCGATTCCACTTCCGATAATCGGCATGACGGCTCCATTCTGCCCCAAGACAATTCCCACTGAATGCACAGCCCAAAACAAGAATCCAATGGCTAAGGTTTGCCCCACCCCCTTCGCCACGCCAACATTCCGCAATCCACTCCCACGCAAACTCAGGGAAACCCCTAAGAGGGTCATCACAAAAGGCGCCATCGCATAGGCCACGCGTGCCCAATAATCAGTTAAATAGCGCTGAGCGTTGTGCCCATCCTGAGTAATCCGTCGAATGTAGTCAGACAATTGATCGAGGGTCATATGTTGAGGAGACCGAGATAACCAATGCTTGAAGTCTTCCGGGGTCAAAGGGAGAGGCTCAATGCGATGTGATTCTTTCAGTACAGTCACACGCCCGTCTTCCAACACTTGATGCTGAACGACATTCTTCAGCATCCATTGCCCCTCAGAAAATGATGCGGTGTCTGCCTCGACAATCTTCGAAAGACCAAACGGTTCATGCAGAGTATAGTGGTGAAGCCCTTCGATCTGTTGCCCATCTTGCTGTACCGAATCTATCTGCAAGAGCTGGGTCTGACCCACACGCAGCCAAAGGCCAGTTGGTGCCGACAACAAGGCCTCAGGCTTTTGCATAATAGACACAGATTTCACATATTCAGCTTTCAAATTGGCTAAGGGAATAAATACCGACGTCAGACTGAAACTCAAGGCACTGACCAACAGACCAAACGCAAAAAACGGCGTGGCAATTTGATAAAAACTTAACCCACAACTGCGCATGGCCGTAATTTCCCGGGTACGATTGAGCCCGCCAACGGTTAAAATAGACGCCATTAAGACTCCCAATGGTGCCAGCAAAAACATAATTTCAGGAATTCGATAGGCAAAAAAACTCAAGATAAGCGACAGCTCAGCATCGTACTTAAGAAATTTCCTCAACTTTTCAAAAAAATCAACAACGAGATAAATCGTCAGTACCGTCACCAGACAGAGCAGAAAGTTACGGCTGAACTGACCTAAGACATACCAGAAAAGTTTTGTCATCACTTCAATTCCATCGCCAACACAGATCTATTGCTTACGAGCTTGATTGAACATCCATGCGGTGACCACGGCCAAGAGCACATTGGGCAACCACGCCCCAACAATGGGAGACACACCGCCAGTCGTCACCAGAAATTCTCCGACAACATTCAACATATAAAATCCGATCACGACTAACACACCGATGGCAAATCCTCCAGCTCTTCCTGAGCGTCTTGACACGATGCCAATCGGCACACCCAACAGCCCCAACACAAACGTACTCACTGGGAAGGCGATATCTTTGTGATATTCCATTAGTCGTTTAAGCACACCAGTATCCTTGCCATTTGAAGCCTGCAACTTCTCCTGCAATTCTTCGTAATTTTGACGTTTGGCCTTGGCTTTATTGGATTGAAACGGAGAAGGCATCCAAAAGTCATAGGTCTCGAACGTGACGCGATGAAAACTTGAAGCATCCTTGGGAATTTGATGAATGGCCCCATCAAATAATCGAATGCCAATTTGGTGCCGCTCATTTTGTTTGAGCATCTGAAAACGTTGAGCCACAACAATGAGAGGTTTATTGGAATCGCGTTTATCAGAAATAAACACGCCTGTGTTTTGCTGTGAAGCTTGCCCGGGATCTGGAACATACACCATCAGCCCAGGCATTGGTTCATTGAACACACCCGAATCCACACCCAGCGTCATTTCATCTTCAATCACACTTAACGCCAGCGTTTTTAAAGACACATTCGCCCAAGGTTGTCCCCATGTAGATAACACCATTGTTAAGGCAAAGACGGCTCCAGCAAACACAACAACAGGAATATTGATACGCCAGAAGCTGACTCCCGCCGCACGTAAGGCAATCACCTCATTATCAAACGACATTCGATTGAACGCCGTAATCGTGGCAATCAAACAGGCAATGGGCAGGGTCAAGACAAGAAAAGAGGGAAGCAGGTGCATGATGATGGACCCAAGGGAAGACAGACTGATCCCCCGGGATATCACCAAATCGACCAGACGTAACATCTCTTTGGTGAAGATGATAAAGCAGAGCCCGACCAGACTGGTCCAAAACGGGGAGAGAATCTCTAGGAAAATGTAACGATCGAGAAGTCGTATCAACGCGCTGGACGGAATAAAAAATTTGAGTAGTCAGTGGAAATCAGAGAAAAGAAATTGAGCGACGCACCTACCATTCCCACTCATCTAAAAGTAGACAGAGGAAAGGGTCAAGGTAGATCTTACAGGGAGAATTCTCATGCTGCCATTTATTGACAGATTTTTCAATCTATGCTAATAACTTTTTTGTTTTTGTAAAGGTACTAAGAAGTGAAAATATAACGATACGCTGAAGCCGGAAGAGGAACCAACGCCTTTTTCGGCTTTTTTTTTGAATCACTGTCTTCTTTGATACATCATCTAGATTTTTTTTGCTCACTTGCCGCAAGGAGGAATGAACGTGAAAAGCAAGGGAACGGTTAAATGGTTTAATGATCGAAAAGGATTTGGCTTCATCCAAGTGGAGGGAGGCCAAGATGTGTTTGTCCATTATTCAGCCCTCCAAGAAGAAGGATTTAAATCACTGAAAGAGGGAGAATCCGTCGAATTTGATCTGGTAGAAGGCGCGAAAGGCCCTCAAGCTTCAAATGTCACAAAAGCAGCCGTTGAGCAACCGTCGTAATTATTGAGGGGGGAGTCGTTCGCGGTTCTGAAGAGGTTAGGGACGTTTGTGACAGAGAGTCAATGCTTTGCTGCGCAAGGCAATTTTCGCCTGCCTTGCGCAATGAAATTTCTCGTCTCTGCCGTCAATTGAAAAATCTGCTAGTAGCTTTACGCCAGACACGTTCTGGTCTACCTCATTCTTGACTTCCCGCTTTTTCCCCTGATAGACTTCACAGCTAAGTTATTGTAATTATTAGAAAATTTAAACAAATGACAGCAGGAACTCTTTATTCTAGGGGAACAGTATGACCACAAAATTATTACAGGCTTTATTTTTCGGACATCGGCCCCAAT
This sequence comes from Nitrospirales bacterium, assembly GCA_029261255.1. GTDB lineage: Bacteria > Nitrospirota > Nitrospiria > Nitrospirales > UBA8639 > Nitrospira_E. The sequence continues at coordinate 6,459 of JAJDBQ010000147.1, read as the reverse complement.
TCCATACCCTGGCAATTGAAAATGAGAACGAAGACTGGGGCGCCGGACAAACACAGGATGACAAGCTCCCAGCCGCTCCTGAGAATGTTCGAGCCATTCCTGATCATGGTCGAACAACGTTATCCTGGGATGCTGTTCCTGACGCCCTCTACTACAATTTGTATTTCGTGACCACAAAAGGTGTCCAAATTAAGCCGTGCGAGCTTGCCCGTCCAATAGCTTCGCCAGAAGATTTCGTGACGGCAGTCGACATCAAAAAAGAAACGGCTAACTGCATAGAAGGCGTGACCTCTCCCTACGAGCACAACGATTTATCGAATAATTCCTGCTACCACTATGCCATCACGGTTGTAACAGAAGGCGGAGAAAGTCCGATATCAGAAGAAGTCATGTCAATTCCTTCACCCTATCTTTCAGTGATGCAAATCGGAACTGAAGGTGTTGATGACGGAGAATTTAAATCACCAACAGGTATTGCTGTTGACAAAGACGGCAACGTCTACGTCGGAGATACGGACAACCATTCAGTCCAAAAATTCGACAAGTCTGGGAAATTCCTCGCGCGCTGGGGTGATGAACCTGATTCAGTTGAAGGGAGTTTTTATTATCCACGCGGCATCGGGACGTCACCGGATGGAGACGTCTACGTGGCAGATAGTGGAAACAATCGAATCCAAAAATTCGACCCTGACGGCAATATCATTAATGCCTGGGGAAAATTTGGCTTTGCGTGGCAAGGGGCCGTGGCTGGAAAATTCGATGTCCCTTGGGGAATCACAACTGACGCGCAAGGCAACTTGTTTGTGTCGGATACGAGTAATGCACGAATACAAAAATTCCTCTCAGATGGGACAGCCGTTCTCACTTGGGGGACTGATGGCGGATACGACGGTGCATTCTTTTACCCACGCGGTCTCGGGGTAGATTTTGTTGGAAATGTTTACGTGGCAGATGAAGGAAACCATCGCATTCAAAAATTCGATGCAAGAGGAAACTTCCTCTTGAAATGGGGAAAAGAAGGAAACGCTCCTGGCCAATTTAAAGCTCCGTGGGGAGTGGCATGCGATCCTTTGGGGTTTGTCTATGTCGTCGATAGCGGTAACCATCGAGTCCAAAAATTTGAACCCAATGGCACATATCTATGCTCTTGGGGTAATCGAGGATTAACAGAAGGGCAACTGAATTTCCCCTCAGGCATCGCCATTGATAAAGAAGGAGCGGTGTATGTCATTGATAGCGGAAATCATCGCTTAACAAAATTTGTGCCCACTGAAGAAGAATTAAAACGAGGCAGAGAGGCCAAAAAAGTTTCTACCACAACGAGCCTTTCCGCCCCAATTAATCTCGCGGTCAAGCCTGGAGACACTGAAAACATCTTAAGTTGGTTAGAGGTGCCTGACGCCGTGAGTTATAACCTCTATTTCAGCACTGAGCCTAGCCTGACAATTGATACATCTACAAAAATTGAAGGGGTGACGACTCCGTATATTCATAGTGGTTTGACTAATGACACTCCATACTTTTATGCCCTAACCTCCGTCACAGAAGATGAAGCCGAGAGCCAACTCTCTGATGAACAGACGGCAATTCCTGTCCTTATTGACATCGCTGCTCCCCAAAACCCAGATATTGTGCTGAACCATGGTGCATATATGACCAATAGTCCCGATATGGTTTCCACGATTTCTGCTAAAGACGTGGATAGTGGTGTCGCAGCCTATTTCATTTCTGAAAATCCCATGACACCGAGTGCGACCATGCCTGGATGGGTTGAAGTTGAACCCGAGCAAAAGTTCGGCGCAACCATCCCTTTCACCACATCTCCTGGAGATGGGACAAAAACGGCATATGTGTGGTTTAAAGACGCAAACAACAACGTCTCAGTCCCAGCGAGTGCGAGCATTCTCCTCAATACCTCTGGTTATATCTGCGTAACGAAATGGGGTCAGGCTGGACGTGGAGCATCGCTGCTTCATGGCGGTGAATTTATCGCCCCGATCTTTGGACTGTCGCTAGATCGACAAGGATCGGTTTTTGTCGTGGATAACGGAAACAATCGTATTCAAAAATTTGACCGAAATGGTAATTTCATTCTCTTATGGGGAAATTTTGGATCGGCAAACAGTAATTTTAATAATCCAACAGGTATCGCGTGTGATGGTAGTGGAAATGTGTATGTTGCAGATACCAACAACCATCGCATCCAAAAATTCGATGGCAAACTAGGACATTACCTCATGAAATTAGGCTCACGAGGCAATGGAGAAGGCCAATTTAATGCTCCGTGGGGTGTGGCCGTCGATCGGGTTCGCGGGTATCTCTATGTTGTTGATAGTGCCAATTTCCGTGTACAAAAATTTGATGAGACGGGTGAATTCATCATGCAATGGGGCAGCTTTGGTAATAACGATGGTCAATTTTATTTTGCTAGAGGCATCGCCGTGGATCAAACAGATGGCACGGTGTATGTCGTTGATATGGGAAATCATCGTATACAGAAATTTGATACAAGCTCCAATGTCCTTCCTCAATTACTCACAAAATGGGGAGGAGGTCTTGGTCCTGGTCATGCCAGCAGCGCTCAAGCTCAAGAACCCGGTCAGTTTCGTTCACCTTGGGGGATTGCCATTGATGATGCAGGTGATGTCTTTGTCAGTGACACAGGAAATCAACGGCTCCAAAAGTTCGATCGTGATGGAAACTTCATTACGCAGTGGGGTGGATTCGGAACGAATCAAGGCCAATTCAACTTTCCATATGGCATAGGTGTCGACAGCAGAAATCATGTCTTCGCTGTTGACAGCAGTAATATGCGAGTACAAGAATTTATGCCAGCTGAAGAAGCTGAAGATCACTTCCAAGAAGAAGAAGCCATGGCCTTTATTCCTGAGGCAGCTGAATAACAATCAACGACAATATTGACAAGACAACGTCATGAGCATATGCCATCAGCATTCTTTACCTGATGACATTGGAGCCATTTTTCACATCGTTGTCCAAGTTGAAAGACAAACGTCACTTCTGAATCACAATTGTTTTCAACGTGAAAAAGCCTAACTCTTAGCTCGACATTTTACAAATTGAAGCCATCGATGACATCGGAATTTTTCAGCTCTGTGACTCGCACCTTATAGATCGCTTAGTTTCTCGCTACATCACGAACCAAACCATGTGGGACCAACAACTAAGAGTCGGACTAACATTTGATGACGTCGTTTTAACCCCACGACGTTCAAATATCGTTCCTGCTGATGTAGACACAGCCACACAACTCACTCGTAATATTCGCATTAACATTCCGGTGGTCAGTGCGGCCATGGATACCGTGACAGAAGGCCGCTTAGCTATCGCACTCGCTCGCGAAGGTGGGATTGGGATTATTCATCGAGCAATGCCACCTGATAGCCAGGCAGCTGAAGTTGACAAGGTAAAGAAATCGGAAAGCGGGATGATTCTTTCCCCTATCACGATCTCTCCAGAGCATACGATCCGTGATGCACATCACCTCATGGCGACATACAGAATCTCAGGAATCCCCGTCACGCAAGACAAAAAATTGGTTGGGATCATAACCAATCGTGATCTTCGTTTTGAAAACCGAATGGACCTTAAAGTTGGCCAAGCCATGACGAAAGACAAGCTCGTCACCGCTCCTGAAGGGACCAGCCTAGACACAGCCCAGGCCATCCTTCATGAACATCGCATTGAAAAATTGCTCGTGGTCAACGACCAATTTGAATTAAAAGGACTCATTACCATCAAAGATATTCAGAAAAAAATTCAATATCCGTTTGCCTGCAAAGATGAGCACGGCCGACTACGTGTAGGCGCAGCCGTCGGTGTCGGACCGGATGTCGAAGATCGGTTAGAGCGTTTGACAAAGGCTGGCATTGATGTCTTAGTTGTTGATACGGCTCACGGGCATTCCCAAAGCGTTCTCGACAAGGTCAAAGCCATCAAAGCTCAATACCCAACGTTAGAACTGATTGCGGGGAATGTCGCCACTGCGGCAGCAACTCAAGACCTCATCGATGCCGGAGCAGACGCCATTAAAATTGGGGTTGGTCCAGGATCCATCTGCACTACCAGAATTGTCTCAGGCGCTGGAGTGCCACAACTCACGGCCGTCGCAGATTGTGCAACAGTCGCGAAGGAACATCAAATTCCGCTCATTGCGGATGGAGGAATTAAATACTCCGGGGATATCACGAAAGCCTTAGCTGCAGGAGCCTCATCCGTCATGATCGGCTCACTCTTTGCCGGAACCGAAGAATCTCCAGGAGAAACGGTGTTGTATCAAGGGCGAACCTACAAAGAGTATCGAGGGATGGGATCCCTAGGAGCAATGGAACGTGGAGGCAAAGATCGGTACTTTCAAGAAGGGCGAGAAAATTCTAAACTCGTACCAGAGGGAATTGAAGCTCGTGTACCTTTTAAAGGTCATCTATCAGGGTTAATCTATCAGATGGTTGGCGGGCTTAAAGCCGGCATGGGATATTGTGGATGCCGAACCATCCCTGAGTTACAACGTGAGGCTCATTTCCTCCAACTGACATCTGCGGGTCTACGAGAAGCCCATGTTCATGATGTCATTATTACAAAGGAGGCCCCGAATTATCGGGCTGACTAAGATTCGATTCCTCGCTGAGGCATTAAAATCTTATGTACCTGCTTTACGCCTATGCTTCCCCACCATGACACCATTGTCATCCTAGACTTTGGGTCACAATACACCCAACTCATCGCACGACGGATTCGAGAATGTCACATTTTTTCGGTCATTCTCCCCGCTCATACCTCGATCAAAGATATCCTTTCGCATCAGCCTAAAGGACTTATTTTTTCTGGCGGTCCGGCAAGTGTGACGCAAGCGCAAGCACCAAAACTCGATAAAAAAATCTTCAAGCTCGGTATTCCCATCTTAGGAATTTGCTATGGGATGCAACTCATTGCGCATCATTGCGGCGGGACGGTTAAGCCCACGCCCAAACGAGAGTTTGGCCGAGCCAACCTCTACCTTGACGACTTTGAAGATTTATTTAAAGGAATCAAAACGAAAAAGGCGTTTCCGGTATGGATGTCTCATGGAGACTCAGTCCAACAACTCCCTTCAGGCTTTCACGTCATTGGCCATACCGAGCAGGCCCCAATCGCTGCGATAAAAAAGACGGATGGCGCGCAGCAATTGTTCGGCATCCAATTTCATCCTGAAGTGGCCCATACACAACATGGCGCAAGCATGCTCAAGAACTTCGCGATGCACATTTGTCATTGCCAACCAACGTGGACCATGGGTTCTTTCATTGACCAGGCCATCGCGGAGATCAAACACACAGTCGGCAAAGGCAAAGTCATCTGCGCACTCAGTGGTGGCGTCGATTCCACCGTGGCAGCAGTTCTCGTTCACCGGGCAATAGGCGACCAGTTAACGTGCTTATTCATTGATAATGGGTTCATGCGAAAAAACGAAGTTACTGAATTACAGAAAACATTCGATGCCTCATATCACATGCCTGTTCGTATTGCTGATCATGGCTCAACGTTCCTCTCCGCTCTCGGCCGTACGACCAACCCAGAACGCAAACGTAAAATTATCGGTCGTCAATTCATTAAAGTATTTGAATATGAGGCGGCTACTTTGGGGACTGTCAATTTCCTCGTTCAGGGAACACTGTATCCCGACGTCATTGAAAGTCTCAGCGTCAATGGCCCATCGGCAACCATCAAAACACACCATAATGTGGGCGGACTCCCGAAGCGGATGAAATTTAAATTGATTGAGCCCTTTCGAGAACTGTTCAAAGATGAAGTTCGGCAATTAGGCCTTGAGCTTGGATTATCTGAACCGATCGTGATGCGACAGCCATTTCCTGGACCAGGCTTAGCCATTCGCATTCTTGGAGCCGTCACCGCTGAACGGCTAACCATTCTTAAAGAAGCAGACGCCATTGTGCGATACGAAATTGAACAAGCAGGATTATCTCGAGAAATTTGGCAATTTTTTGCCGTCTTGTTGCCCATCCAAACAGTAGGCGTCATGGGTGATCAACGGACATATGAATTCGTTGTGGCCATTCGCGCTGTCACCAGTACGGATGGGATGACAGCCGACTGGGCAGTCATCCCTCCGGAAGTTTTAGGCAAGATGTCGAATCGGATTATTAATGAGGTTCACGGCGTGAACCGAGTGGTCTACGATATTAGCTCCAAGCCACCGGCAACGATTGAGTGGGAATAGAGATGACGACGGAAACCCAACAGGTGCGTTTACAAAAAATCATAGCAGGCTCAGGAGTCTCGTCTAGAAGAAAAGCCGAAGAATATATTAGACACGGACTGGTCACCGTGAATGGCGAAACGGTCATGACGTTGGGAACAAAAGTGGATCCCGCACATGATCATATTAAGGTGAATGGTCGTCACATCAAATCAAAGCTCCCTGATATGTTTGTCATGCTG
>JAJDBQ010000146.1 GCA_029261255.1 Nitrospirales bacterium | reverse complement strand
CTCCTCCTGACACGGCAAGTATCATGTGGCAGTCCGGTGAACGCTGGACTTGACCTCGGAAAGAAGCATGCTCCTGCTTGATACCACAAGACAGAGAAGAGCCAGAGTCGGGTACTTGACACAAAACCATTAAAGAAGAATACGTGGGAGCGACTTGAGTCAGGACACAGAGATTATTAATTGGTCCAACTCCTTCGCCATTCAATCCGAGATAAGGTCCCTGTATGGGTGCTTCAGCAGCAGCAAAGTATACATTCGAGACGCGACGATACGGTGGTACGTTGAGTGAAGGAATAAGCTGTGTCGCTGCAGGGCCCTCTGTGGCAACCACAATAGCTCTTGCTGCTAATGACTCGCCTGATGCCAAGATTGCCGTATTCTCTTGAATAGACACGACTCGGGCTTGAGTACGAACATTCTTTGATGAAAGATGTGATCGTAATTGCTGAGGAATGGCTCGCATTCCTGTCGCAGGAAGCGAGATGTTCCCTGACGCGAACATTCGAAAGACAAACTCAGCTATGCGACTAGAAGTCTGTAACGTGGTGTCGAGAAAAATGCCAGCGAAAAATGGGCGAAAAAAACGATCAATGACGGAAGGACTGAAGCCGATGCTTTGAAGCCGCTCAAGGATTGAAGTCTCAGGCTGGCAGAAAATATCGCGTATGCTCCCGGCAAGGGTTTTGTGGCGGAATTGTGCGACTCGATATTTGTCTAACAATGTTCCGATAGGGGAAAAGACGCCTGAGAATGCAGAAAGAGGAGAGCGGAATGGGTCTAACATCCGATGCCATTTTCCTTGATACCTGATCATCGCGCCAGGAGAAAAATGATGGAGGTTCAGGGTGGAATAATCCAACTGTGCAGTGGCCTCGGGATAGGCTGTCGGAAAAACTTGAAAGCCTCGGTCCAGGAGAAAGCCATCCAACTGATCAGTTCGTACCCGACCACCAACGTCATGAGCAGCCTCCAAAAGAAGATACGAAATGTCAGCCTTTTCTAAGACTGTGGCACACGAGAGCCCTGCTAGACCTCCACCAATTATCAGGACATCTGTATTCATGGAGCAAGCTGGGTTGAGTATGTGTGTGACACAGGGAAATGTAACTGGTGTCTTTCTGGAAGTGTTTAGTGTTCTTCTAAGACTTCAATTGCATTGCCGAAGGCATCTTTGATGTAGACGGAATTGAGACCATCTCGATGGGCAGTCAAGTCTCCAAATTTGTTGGCATCTGGGCGGCTGAGGGCAAAGTGTGCAGGATGTTCATTCGGAAGGACGAGAGCTAACTTGGCATTCGCAAATTCTAACAAGGCCCAGGTTTCATCCACATATTCCACCTGACAGTTAAATCGAGACGTGTACCATTCCAGTGCCTTCGCGATGTTGGGCACTGGAATGGCCACATGATGGATGCGATCCAGTGTGAGCTTGTTATCAGCACGTTTGCGACTACTGATTTTCTTTTTGGATGAACGTGGTGCCATCAAACAATAGTTTTCTTCTTAAGGTTTTGATGGTTAAAGTATCATAGATCGATGATTGTCAGGATTAGGCAAATTTGCCAATGTGTTGCACGAGCATGGTCGAGACCTGGGTCAAGTCATAGGGCCAGGCATAGTTGAGGGTAATTTCTGGATGTTTCTGCCGGAGTTCTTCCATTTCTTCAGGAATTTCATATTCTGAATGAGACCCGCCGGGAGTAAACATGGTTGAAACCACGGTAATGGTTTGGGCGCCTTGTTGAATCAAGTCTTCAACTGCTTGTTCCAATGTTGGTCCGCAAAACTCATTGTAGGCTAACGAGAACAGAGCTCCATTGACCATCGATTTCATCTCCGCTCCTAAGGCCTCGAGCCCGGCCTGGTAGGGATCCGTTTCTGGCGTGCGAGGCCATGTCCGAATGTTGGTGTCTAGTTCTAGTTCTTCTGCTGACATGGGTTGTCCAGCTGCACGACGTTGGGCTTCTAAGCGTTTGAGTTTACTAACTTTGTCTGAAGGATACCCTTTGGGGATGCCGCCATGACCGACAAGAATAACCGCTTTTTTAAGATCTGGCATGATTGAAACTCCTTATGCTTTAAATGAGGACACATGTAAATTTGTGCGATGAATTGCCTGAGTATTGGGCGTAAACACATCGACATCTTTGATTGTTCGTAAATAGGGAATTCCCTGCTGCTCGAAAAGATTTTCATATGAAAACAAGCCTGCTCCTGCGACGGCCACGGCACAGTGAGGCTGAATGTCCTGATGCAGACGCTCTATCCAGGAGCATACGATATCTTCAGCCGGTTCAAGCATACAGGAAAGAATGATAAGTTGTGGCTGCTTACGACGCAAGGCCGTTTGAAGAATTTCAAAAGAAACGTTGGGTCCGAGAAACGTGCCATCCCAGCCAAGATTCTGGAGGAACAAGGTGGCGGTTAACGGGGCAATTTCATGATAGTCCCCTGGAGCACAGGCTACAATGCTTTGTGGTTTGTCGCCAGAGGTATCTTGCTTGGTGGCCGTGAGTAAATATTGTCGGACGAGTTGACTGATATAATGTTCCCCTGTGATTGATATCCCACCTTGATGCCATAAATCTCCAACAAGTTGTAAGACGGGAAAGATTATTTTCATCATGGCCTCTTGCAGGCTCAGATACCTGATCCATTGATCGAGTGTGTGCTGGATTCGATCAGGGTGATGATGACGAGCCGCATGAATCAGGGTGTGGACATCCTGATGAAAAGGAGCAGAGATCTGGGAAAGAGGCAAGGGGGCCTGTTGCATGGCTTCTCGAAGAGATGCTGAACCCGCTTGTGCAACCTGGCCGATCGATTCACCGTCCTTGAGCTTCGTTTTTATGAAGAGTAAGAGTTGGATGTCCTCTTCAGAAAATGTGCGATAACCGTTTGTACTTCGACTAGGATAAATAAGATCGTAGCGTTCTTCCCATTTTCGGAGGGCATGTGTACTCAAGCCAGTAATGTTAGCTACTGATTTAATGCGATAGCGTTGTTGGTATCCATTGGTGTTAGACATGATGACGCAAGACCAATTCTTTTGGATGCGGATTGAGGTACACCTGTTCGAGTAAATATGGCACGGCCAGAATCCGAACATAATGTTTGATGAGCGTAAGAGGAACGGCAAGCGGCGCGAAATTCTGGTGGTAATCCTGAATGGTTTCCTGTAGCTCTGCGCGTTCAATCGTGCTTAGTTGCTTAGAGAAATGACCAGCCAGGTGCTGAAGGACATTCACATGTTTGCGCACCGTGGCCTTGATTTTAAGTGCGTCCATGAAAAGTGTTCCGTAGTGATTGGCCAAGTCGCGAGGCCTGTACTGGCCGGCCTTTGCGACGAGTTGTCCTAGGTCGTGATAGTAAGAACGGCTATGAGTCAGTAATAAATATTTGTGCCGTGCATGAAAGTCTACAATCATTCCACGGGTGATACGTTCTTGCTGGACCTGAGTTTTCCATCTCCGATAACAAAATATTCGGACAATAAAGTTTTCACGGATCGGGGCGTCGTTCAGACGCCCCTCCTCCTCGATTGGCAGAAGAGGAAAGGCCTCTTGCATTGCGGCTGAAAAAAATCCTATTCCCTGTTTTCCGGGTTGACCCTTTTCGCTATACACCTTCACGCGATGAACTCCGCAGCTAGGAGAATTTTTTTTGAAAATATATCCATCCAAATCACACTCGCGTAATTCTTTGACACGTCGCTGACTGAAGGCTTGGAGTGTTGCGGTCTGATCTATCTTGGTGCGGATGGTGAGAAGTCTTGGCATGTCAGGATCTCCTGCCAAATGCATGGCCTCTCTCGGTGTGCCCAATCCGGCTTCAACTTCGGGGCATACCGGAAACCACTCGACAAATGGGGCCAACACATCCGTTAAAAAGACGTCCCGTTTGTGCCCCCCGTCATAGCGAACCTCATCACCCAATAAGCATTGGCTAATGCCGACACGTGGTTGGTCATCCACGATGGGATTGGCTGGGCCTTGTCTGGAAGACCGGTTGGGTTTTTCGGCTGAAGATTTGGCGAATGTATTCATAGATATGCCGCTTGTCCTTGGTCATTTGAGGAGAGAGTGGATTGTAAATTCTTTCCTTTTTTGAATTGCCGGTAGGCAATAAGGGCTTGGTTCCTCGCTGCTGCGTGGTCAATCATAGGGTAAGGATACGTCTCTCCTAGAGAGATGTTAGCCTCGGCTAATACAAGAGGCGGAGCTTCCCATGGTTGATGAATCCACCGGCAAGGTAAACCTGTAAGCTCCGGCACCCATTTTCGAACATACCGTCCATCCGAATCGAATTTGATCCCTTGTGTGATAGGGTTGAATATTCTGAAAAACGGTGAGGCGTCGGCCCCACAGCCAGCTACCCACTGCCAGCCCAATGTGTTATTGGCTAGGTCAGCATCCACGAGTGTATTCCAAAACCATTTCGCCCCCTTCTGCCATGGGAGCAGCAGATCTTTGGTGAGAAATGAAGCCGTAATCATTCTGACGCGGTTGTGCATCCAACCCGTCTGCCATAGTTCCCTCATGCCGGCATCTACAATTGAAAATCCGGTAAGGCCTTGTTGCCAAGACCGAAGAGAATCAGTTTCCAGGCGCCAGGGAAAGTTATGGTATGCGGAATAAAGAGGTTCGTTGACGGTATGTGGGAAATGACGCAAGAGGTACTGGGCAAATTCACGCCAGACAATTTGTCGTAAGTACGTGTCATAACTTTTTCGATCCTGAGCATTACGATTTATTTGTTTAGCATGTTGAATGGCGTGCCAAATCTTTCCAGGACTTATTTCTCCGAAATGAAGATGTGGAGACATCCGCGAAGTATGCGGGAGATCCGGTCGATCCCGATCCATGGCATAAAACTTCGCCGGGTTCCGTAGGAATTTTCTGAGTGCTGTCTGAGCCCCGTGTTCTCCAGGAGTCCAACGTTTACGGATACCCTCAGCCCAATCAATTTTCGGAAGCAATTTCAGCGAATCCAATGGTAAGGACTTGGGGGGAACGGATGGTTGTGGCGGAAGCGTTCTAGGAGCAGGAAGAGGAGGGGATAACGACAGCGTACCTTGGAGCCGCTTCCAGAATGGCGTAAATACGCGATAGGGGTTGTGTGTCTGAGTGAGAATCGTAGTGGGATCGACAAGGGTATTCCCGTGAAATCTGTGACCTTCAATCTTTTCGGTTTCCAAGAAGGTCAAAAGCTCTCGTTCAATTTCTTGGCCCGTTGGTTCACAGGACTGATTCCAGAACACGTGGGACTTTGGGAACTCCCTCAGGAGATTTGAGAGAACCTCCAGTGTTGTTCCAAGTCGAATGGTGAGATCGTTGCCTGCAGTCTTAAGATGATCGGAAAAACTCTGAAGCGAATGGTGTATCCACCATCGGCTGGCTGCGCCGGGCATGTCATACCCTGCAGCCTTCTGGTTCCACACGTATAAACAAATAAGTGCTTCCTTACGATGAACGGCGGCCGATAGGGCTGGGTTATCAGCCAGCCGCAGATCGTATTGAAAGAGGACAATGGATGGTGCCGATGATGTCATATGCGATGATCTGCCAAAAAAATCTTATAGTTAAAGCAATCGTGCAGTTTGCTTGCTCAAGTTCGCGTGACTGACTATTGCGCGCTTGATTACTTACATAGTTTGTGGAGTTTGCTCCATGAGGATGCTTTCGTTGACTCGAACGATGGAAACTGTGCGCTCACCTTGGGGGCCTTGAAGGCCGAGTTTCACGCTGGTCCCAATTTCACCGCGTATTAACATGACGGCTTCTTGGTATGTCTTTCCTTGAAGGGTTTGTCCGTTGACTGAGACCACTTCTTCTCCATGCGCAATACCCGATCGACTTGCTGGACCGGAAGGGTGAACGGCGCGAATGATCAAGCGAGCAGGTTCGCCAATTTTGCTTGCGGTGATATGTAGGGCTAACCCGACAATTCCCGATGCTGGTGATGTATTTGGGCCTGGATGTGGCGCATGAGGATTTGTGATCGGTGGCGAGGCGATGGACAATTGATACGCCAAGAGGCTCGTTGAAAAGGGGACAGAGAGTAAAAAAATCAGTGCAAACATCAGGATGTATCTGGGCTGATTGTTTTGACGAAGTGGCTGTATGTGCATAGCGATTCCTCCTCTATAGATTAAAGTGGGGCTCCAGATAGGCCAATAAGACACAGGCCCATCAATAATACAATCGAATTCAGTTGAAGCGAGAGACGATGCAGGCCGTCTCGTCTTTTTCGTAATAAGGGTGTATTAAGACCCTTGGCTTCCTTAGTGGCTAATTCGTCGCTTAGTTCATTGATTTGACCGATAAGCGGAGTGCGGCAATAGAATTCAATGGCAAGAATTCCGAGCCAAAGGGTCGCAGGGATAAGCATGAGAGATTCATAATTATTCAGAAGTCCTAGTGCGATACTGCTCGTCCAGCCAATCGTGGCACTAATCATTCCTAACCCATAATAGGGTGGAAAGAGGCTTCGGATGACTCGGGTAAACGATTCCGAATCCAAGGTCCGTGATAGGACTGGTGCGGTTACGAAGGAGAGAAACACGATCTTTCCGACTAAAATCCCCATGGCCAAGAGATTGAGAAAAATAAGAATATGTTCAATCATACGATGACTCCTTAGGATGCGTGGGAAATCAGCGATCGAACGACTCGATAAGCCTGATCGAAATTAGGCAATTGGCTCATCGGGACTATTTCAACATATCGAATAATGGAATCCTCGTCCAACACAATCACCGCTCGCTGCAGGATGGCAATGTCTTTCTGGAGTAATCCTGTCTTTCGGCCAAATTGAAAGTCTGGTGCATCGGAGAGAAATGTCATGTTGTGAATCTTGGCTTCTTTGGAAAATTTTTCTTGGTCCGAATGTGTGTTGGTGCTCATGGTTACCAGGGCGATGAATTCATCCAAGCCTTCGTTTTGCTCACTGAATCGATGAGTTTGTTCATCACATACCGGAGTATTTAATTGGGGAACAATGCTGACTAATGTGACTCTACCCTTCAGCGAATCCAGTGAGATGGACTCTCCACCCTTTCCTATAAGGGAGGCGTTAGGTAGAAGGTGCCCCTTCTTCAAAGAAATAGCTTTCCCAAAAACGCTAGGCGCCCAAATAAGGGAGGCTATTCCAGCCATCATGCAAATAAGATAGATCTTGGGCAGTTTGAGCGTTTCTTGATTGTGATATGGAATGTTCATTGTGGCTCTCCTACTCAAATTATTTCCCCCAAACAGTTTATGTGGAAGTTTGAGAAAAAATTGAATGTAAAGCACTTTGTGCCGTCGAATAGGTAAAAGGAAATCCTGCCCCCAAAGCTTTTTGTGGCTGAGTTCGTTGTCCGGTCGTTAACATGGCGGCAAGCTCTCCCAGAGCAAACTTGAGGACAAACTCTGGAACAGGAAACCAGGAGGGTCGCTTCATGGCATTCCCTAATGCATGACAGAAATCTTTCATGGTGGCCGGATCCGGAGCGACGGCATTAACCGGACCTCGAATAGATGCGTGAGTAATAAGAAACAGAATAAGTCGAGAAAGATCCTCATGATGAATCCAAGAAACAAATTGGGTGCCAGGTAAAATTGGACCACCCAGAAACATTCGAAATGGGAAGGTCATTTTAGAGAGGGCTCCTCCATCCGACCCTAAAACCATTCCAATTCGTAAGGGAATGACTCGAAGTCCAAAAGCTTCAGCCTTCATGGCCGAGCGTTCCCACATCTGGCAGAGTTGCGGAAGAAAGCCTTCTCCCGGAGTGGAAGATTCATCAACCACTTCTCCTCCTCGGTCTCCATAAATGCCAATTCCAGAAGCAGTTATAAAGGTGTGGGGTTTGTTTTTCCATGATGAGATTGCCTTAAGCAACGTCCGGTTAGACTCCACACGGCTGTCGATAAGCTCCTGTTTCCGTTTTTCTGTCCACCGGGAATCCGCAATGGGTGCGCCCGATAGATTAATGACGACATCCGCACCCTCACATTCTTGAGCCCATGTTCCTTGAGAACAACCGTCCCACTGGATATGTCGAACATGAATGTTGTCGAAATTCTTGCCGTCAGGGGCATGCCTGGATAGGACGATGACTGAATGCCCTTCATGAATCAATAATCTGGAAACATGTCGACCAATAAATCCTGTTCCTCCCGCAATGACTATCTTCATGACCCCGCTCCTAAGTTGTTTTCAATGCGTGGCTCCCACTTTTGAAGTTCAGCCGTGGGAACAATGCTGGAATCACCCACCAAATCAATACCAAAAGGATTGTTTGCCGTTTCTTCCTCGGCATAAATAGTAGGGGAATTTGGTGTAATCAGAATTTTGATGTGAGACGTGTGTTTAGCCCCTACCTCAATGATGGTTTCTTGTTGTCCCAAGGGATGCCACACGATCAAGTTATATGTACCTGGTGGGATATCGGCTAGGGAAAATTCTCCGTCTTTCCCCGTGAGGGAAAAATAGGGATGGGGGAGAACAAGGCTCCAGCCCTCCATATAGTCATGGAGTTTGCAGCGAAAGACCAAAATTCCCGATTTATGAGTTTTATACTGAATCTCGGTCCCGGCTTGGTGGCGGCCGGTTTGGCCTGTTGAAAGGAAATCGCTTTTTCGATTTTCCGGATGGGGTTGAAGGGTTTCTCCAAAGAGTGATTGTGCACCTTGTTTGGAAGTTAGGAACACCTCAAGCTTATGTTGGACGGGATCCCAATTTTGAAAATGAAATGTTTGCCCGAGTTGCGTCACACTGACATAGGGTAAAAAGACGCAATTTTTTGTTTGAATAATGGTCTCGGAAGTGTTTCCGAGTTTGCCCTTCTTGACATCTTCTAAAAAAACAATAGCTCCAGGCAGTGCTGCATGTTCGCCAAGCTCTGGCATCGGACTGATCCGCCATCCCTTCCCATCTGAAATTCTTCCGCAATAATAGGGGTCAGAAAATAGAACTAAATTAAAGCGCTTGGGAGTTGGAACCTTTCCCTTCAGCTTGACGGTTCCTGTTAGTTTTTTTCCCGTAAAGTCGGGTAGGGCTTCATAGGTCCATCCAACGACAGGAATAAGAACATTCAGGCCAACAAAGAGGATTGAGAGGAGGATCCCAGTCATGATGCTGAGGACTGCTCTCTGGTATTTTTCCTGCAACATGATACTCATCCTTAGGCTCTTCAACTTACATGATCTGGACTACACGAGGATTACAGCTTAATCGGAAAAGAGATAATGATTGCTCCCATCACATTTCCAAATTTGTGGTTTCGTTTAGGGCTGAGGAGATGTCTGTTGTGACAGTTCACGCAAGATTTAGAAACAGCGAGATCAGCATAGATGGCCACATAGATGCTCTCTCCTTCTTGAGTGATGAGCCCTCTGTACGGTTCATCGGGATTCTGTTGAACGGCTTGTAAACCTTTTTTTTCAAAATAATTGGCTGGACCATTTTTTTTATAGATGGGCCACAAGCTTGCGAGTCGATAGTGTAAACCTCTTCCCTTGTTCTTCACTCGTTCACCGGACAGGAGAAGCATTTGGGCAGGGAGCGGAAGGGCATTTCTTTCCCGCCAGCCTTCTGCGGCGATCGCTGTTCCGGTTTCTTGCATGCGGTCGACCACATGTGTCGTGTAGAGTGTGCGATCGGCTTCAATGATGTCATGAATATAATCGGCCACAATCTGATAGGGGAGTCCCTTGCCTATTGCTTCCTCAGCTTCTGTGGCAGAAGTGTGAAGTCCAAGAAGGACAAAAAAGATCAATGCAAAAAAGCGGATGAGTCGTAGGGCCTTCACATTGGTGTCCATGTCTATTCCTTCTATCAATTTCCCGATTGTTGTGCCTTACCAGTCTTCGCGTCGATGTCGCGTGCGCATCTGAAGCCAATGCCATGAGTCTTGAGAGCAAATCCGCCTTTGCCGCGTGATGTCACACGAAGGTCAGAATCAAAGCTTCGCCATGAACCCCCACGTATCACTTTCAGGATTCCCGTTTTTGGTCCTTTGGGATTTTTTTCTGGTGAATTGGAGTAGTACTCCCCGTCGTACCAGTCCTGTGTCCATTCCCGGACGTTTCCTGAAAGCTGAAAAACCCCAGAGGCGGATTGTCCTTCTGGAAGCCCATTCACCTTTTTGAGAGTATTTTTTCCATCCCACTCGCCATCAAATTGAGCTGTCTTTGACGTGGGTGGCTCACTACCCCATGGATACAGACGATTATCGTTTCCTCGAGCCGCCTTTTCCCATTCAGCTTCAGTGGGCAGGCGCTTGCCTGCCCAAAAGCAAAAGTCCACTGCATCGTGCCAGGTGACCTGAACAACAGGGAGATCGTTGATGCCGTCTTCTGTTGCCAGTGCATTCTTCCCATAGACATTGAGTGGAGGCTTATGAAGCGTTTCCTCTAAGAAGGCCTTATACTGACTATTACTGACTTCAAATTTATCAATAGCGAAACTATTGACGTAAATCTTGCGTTTGGGTTGCTCGTCCAAGCGCCCCTCTCCTGGAGCACTTCCGCGGATGAATTTTCCAGCAGGGATTTTGATCATCTCAACTGGATCTTTCTCCATGGAGAGAGGAGATTCTCCGAACACATTCGCAGAGAATCCCGATGCACCTAGAAGAACAAGAAAAGTGAGCAATGTTTTCATGGTTTCCTCTCTCGACTCGCCTGAATAATGTTCTGGTTGATTTCTTGAACGTGTTGCGTCGATTTTTTGACTGAGTGGTAGTCTTGGGCTCGTTCAGCTTTTCGAGCCTCCATGAGCAGACGCCGCACCTCATGTAGTTGACTCTCAATAGTGACCTGGACAAGAGGGGATGCCAATGTTCCCTGGATGGCTGCATCATGAAATTCCTCCCATGCTTGTTCGGTGGCGTCGGCTGCCTGTCGAATAAGCTGAGTCGCCTCAGCTTGAGAGATCCCTTCTCCCGATGAATAACTTTGAGAAGGGATCCCCCATGTTAGGAGCAGAATAAAAGTA
>JAJDBQ010000145.1 GCA_029261255.1 Nitrospirales bacterium | reverse complement strand
GAGGTCGGCCCGACCAAAGTTCCCGGGTAGGTTGCTTGAAGCCTAGAGTAATCTAGGTTCCAGAGAAATGGTCACCACTGAATGAGGCTTGCCTCAAACAGTACAGAATCCGGCTTACAGGCCCACTTCTCCACCTTTTTTAATTCAGCCTGGATGACAATCATATTGAATGCGAGTCAAGGCCTTTGAATAAGTCCTTGCATCATGCATGCTTCGATGTATCAGGAGAGCAAGATAGGTCGTTTCTGAGCGGTAACATGAGCAGTCCTAACCTCTTGGTTTGACTCGTGTTTTCGGCATTGCTAAAATCACCGGCTGTTCAAGGTGGCTTCACCATCAGCCAATGTTTGTGTTGAAGACTATTTCCTATACGTCCCTATCGTCTAGCCTGGCCTAGGACGCCGCCCTTTCAAGGCGGCAACGCGGGTTCAAATCCCGCTGGGGACGCCATGATTGAAGCCGCTGAAGGATTCTTCAGCGGCTTTTGTTTTTTACGGCTGAGTATATTTGGAGCATCTATCTGCATCCTTTAAGTCTTCCCATGCCGAATTTCTTGCGATAAGGTGAAGCGTTGATCGATTTTTTTTCTTTCATCTCAGTGTTGTGAGGGTCTTATGAAGCCAAATTTCTTTCTGAGCATGATCGTGAGTCTGTGTGCGTTAAGCCTGTCCACCAATGCATTTGCCGCGGAAGAATGGAAATACACAGAATCAGGCGAGGTTGATCAAAGTCTTACTGATGGTCCTCCAGGTGGCATGATCGTCATTCCCGAAGGTGAATTTCTGATGGGGGGTAACGAGGGCTCAAGGAATGAGCGGCCAGAACATACGGTCTGGCTTGATAGATATTCCATTGATCGTTATGAAGTGAGAATGGCTGAGTATCAAACCATATTGGATGATGATTACAGTATTGAGCCTCCACCATTATGGGATGATGGGGCGGCCACAGGAAAAGTCGGAGATCGTCCTGCTGTTGGTATTACGTGGAATGATGCTAAGCGATATTGTGAATGGATTGGTAAACGATTACCCACAGAAGCCGAGTGGGAAAAAGCCGCCCGTGGGACGGATGGTCGGAGGTACCCCTGGGGGCATATGCAGCCGTTTGTGGATATAGCCAATTATAATCAAGGGTCAACGGGGTGGGTCAGTTATCCGATTACTTTGTCTCCAGTCACGAGCGGAACTAAGGGCATGAGTGTCCGTCATGGTCTCAAAGAAGGTGGGAAAAGTGCCTATGGGCTGTATCATATGGCAGGCAATGCGTCGGAATGGGTGAATGATTGGTACGATCGAAATTATTACGAGGACAGTCCTCATAAAAACCCACAGGGCCCAAACGAAGGAGATTTTAAGGTGTTACGGGGTGGATCATGGGAAGACCAACCGATCAATTTACGTGTCATGGCTCGCTCGAAAGCCGAAGTAGATTATCAGGATCTGACAACCGGATTTCGATGTGCCAAGGATGGGGGAGAAAACGATAAGTCAGAAGAGAAATGAGCGAAAAGTAATAGCCGTTTACAGCTTCACGCGTCTTTCGTAATTTGCACCGTGGGTGTTCTTTTTTCTGGTCTTCGTTTTCGCTTCAATTCAGGATGAAATGAACGCTCTTGTATGGTTTGTGTCGGTTGGGTCTGAGATGTTGTCTCTCGTCGTTGACCATATAGCCACCGAGCGGTTTGTTTGCCGATATTGCGAATCGTATGAGGGTTACCTGTAAGAATACGGATTTCCTCACCGACTGAAGGGCGCAGAGATTGCCCTGCCATCTCTAACTCTAATTCCCCAGACATAAGCATAAACAATTCGTCGTTGTCTTGGGCATCATAGGACCATTCTCGTCCGGCATGATCAATCCACATCCCGCAAGAAAATCCGCGAGCGTGCCAATGTTTGGCCACAGTTGCACGATTAAAAAGTAAAGAGTTATCCACGACGAGTTCTTTGTTAGAGGAAAGTTGATTGTTATATAGGCGAGCCCTATCAGAGTCAATGGCTCAATCTGTGGAAGAGATGTGTATGCCAGTGGATAATTCTGATCTCAATATCAAAAATTCCATCCCATAAAGGGTTCTCACATGTGAAAACTGTGGATAATTTTTTTATATCTTTTTCGACATTGCCGGATTCAGAAATCAGAAAGTAGGGGTAAGGCAGAGCACTTTTTTCCGCTAACTGTATGGGTTGGGTGCTTGGCGACGTAAGGTCTTTTTCTTCTCCAACTTTGACATGTCATAAGATCTAGGCAATTCTTATTTCTATCCTTCATGAGGAAGTAAAAAATGAGCTGATCAGTGATGGTCAAGTATGATTTTGCTGATGTACCTTGGGTTTTTTGAATAGTCTCACTTCAACAGCCTATCAGCACCCATGGTTCAAGCGATGTCGACGGAGTGATTAAACCGTCCGTCCAGTCAGGCAGTAGTCTTTCCCTGCCTTTGTAGCTTATTTCCGCCTACGGGCGGCAAAGCTTTCGGCGGAGGACTTGGTGGTGTAGGCTCGACGCGCGGATCGCACTCGCAGTTCGTGTGCACGGCAAAAAGCCGAGAACGCCGCTAGCGGCGTTCTCGCAAAATTCCTATCTTAGGAGCACCCGTTTGTTTCACCACAGTTGTCGCACTTCAGGCACATGCCGTTACGGATCATTTTGAATTGTTCGCAGTTTGGACAGGCATCCCCTTCATAACCTTTTTGTCGGGCTTCCTGGACTTCTGTGATGGTGACGGTTTCGCGCTGCATTTCTACTTTTCGAGAAACGCTGCCATTGCCACCATTTGTTCCTACCCCATTTCCTGAGGAGCGGCGAGAAGGAAAGACTTCAGGGCTAATGGATGCTGAGCTGTGCGAACGGGGATCAACCAAATCCTTCCCATCTTCTTCTTCAGTGGCTGTTTGCTTTTTGAGCGTATCAACACGAAGGTCTTCAGGGGCGACTTGTTCCAGGTCATGTCTGCCGAGATATGTGATGGCCATTTCACGGAAAATGTAATCGATGATAGACGTCGACATTTTGATATGATCGTTCAGCTTCACCGGACCATTGGGCTCAAATCGAGTAAAGAGAAATGCGTCGACAAACTCTTCAAGAGGCACACCATGTTGTAACCCGAGTGAGATGGCGATCGCAAAACAATTCATGAGGCTGCGGAAGGCCGCACCCTCTTTATGCATGTCCAGGAAAATTTCCCCAATGGTGCCGTCTTCGTATTCGCCTGTTCGTAAATAAATCTTGTGTCCTCCCACGACGGCTTTTTGGGTATAGCCAGCACGGCGTGTTGGGAGAGGGCGTCGTTTGGCAAGGTAGCGAACGAGCACGCGGGAGGCCGCTTGTTTTGCCGCTGCTTGGACTTGCTCTGTTTGAGAGGCACCATCTCCCCAATCACTCACGGTATTCAAGGGTTGGCTGAGCTTGGACCCATCTCGATACAAGGCCACGGCCTTCAGCATGGAGGACCAGGATGTCAGGTAGGCTTCCTTGACCGCCTCGACTGTGGCTTCGGCTGGCATATTGATGGTTTTGCTGATTGCGCCACTGATAAATGGTTGGGCCGCGGCCATCATTCGGATATGGGCTGCAGGAAGAATGGAGCGTTGGCCTATTCGTCCGCATCGGTTGGCACAGTCGAAGATAGAAAGGTGTTCGGGTTTGAGGTGCGGAGCACCTTCTACCGTCATCGTTCCGCAACAGAAATCCGTGGCAGCCAGAATCTCTTCTTGTGTGAAGCCAAGATGTTGAAGGATATTTAGCTGAGGATTCTTGAGTTGTTCTTCAGAGAGGCCTAATTTTCCACGACAGAACTCTTCTCCCAACATCCATTTATTAAACGCAAAGTTAATGTCGAAGGCTCCATCAAGTCCGGACTCAATTTTTTCAAGAATGGTAGGGTCGAACCCTTTGTTTTTCAACGTGTCATGGTTGATATAGGGAGCTTTTTTAAGTGTACGTGTCCCTGTTGCATAGGTGACAATATCTTGAATGTGCGTGGGGCTATATCCCAGATGACGCAAGGCCGGTGGTAGGCTTTGGTTGATGATTTTGAAATACCCGCCGCCTGCCAGTTTCTTGAATTTGACTAACGCAAAGTCAGGCTCAATGCCGGTGGTGTCACAATCCATGACCAACCCAATCGTGCCAGTGGGCGCGATCACCGTGGCTTGCGCATTGCGATACCCATATTGCTCCCCGAGTGCTAATGCACGCTTCCACGACTCCTGCGCGGCGATGAGTAAATCTTTGGGGCATTGATCGACTTGAATACTTCGTGGTGTGATGGTGAGTCCTTCATAATCTTCAGCCTGGCTGTCAGTCGTTGCACGTTGATGATTGCGCATCACACGGAGCATTGATTCCGCATTACGGGGATAGCCCTTAAACGGGCCTAATTCTTTGGCCATTTCTGCCGAGGTTGCGTAGGACTCTCCGGTCATCAAAGCCGAGATAGCACCACACCAAGCGAGCGCTTGTGGGTCGTCATAGGGAATCCCCAATTTCATGAGTATTGAGCCGAGATTAGCGTAGCCCAGTCCCAGGGTGCGGTAGGTGAAGCTTTTTTCGGCAATGGCTTTGCTGGGGAATCCGGCCATAAGGACGCTGATTTCCAGGACAATGGTCCATAATCTGACGCCATGACAAAATCCCTCGATATCAAACTGCCCTTCGGGAGTGAGGAAACGCCCCAAATTCAGGGAAGCCAGATTACAGGCCGTATCGTCTAAGAACATATATTCACTACATGGATTGGAAGCATTAATCCTGCCATCCTGAGGGCAGGTATGCCATTCATTGATCGTTGTGTCGTATTGAATGCCGGGATCGGCGCAGGTCCAGGCGGCCCAGGCAATGCGGTCCCAGAGGTCTTTCGCAGGGATGGTTTTATGGGTGGCTCCGTCAGTGCGGCGGGTTAAGGTCCAATCGCCGCCAGACTTGAGGACGTCAAAAAAATCATTGGGTACTCGGATGCTGTTATTAGAATTTTGCCCAGAAACGGTTTGGTAGGCTTTGCTATCCCAATTCGTATCGTATTCGTGAAACACAAAATGGGTGAACCCTTCTTGTGCATAATTGAACATGCGTTGAATGTACGGTTCTGGAACAGAGACCTCGCGAGCCGCTTGGATGGCTTCCCTCAAGGCCGTATTATCACGCGGATTGATTTCGACAAGAGTGTTGCCGTCAGCCTTGGCGACGTGACAGGCTTTGAGGACGAGGTTGAGATGGCGTGCGCAGACTTTTGACCCAGTAACCATGGCTGCCACTTTTTGCTCTTCGACGACTTTCCAATCAATAAATTCCTCAATGTCAGGGTGATCGAGGTCTAGGCAGACCATTTTTGCTGCGCGTCTCGTTGTGCCTCCAGATTTAATCGCCCCAGCAGCTCGATCACCAATTTTGAGAAAGGACATGAGTCCAGAAGATCGTCCGCCGCCGGATAAGGCCTCGCCTCCAGCTCGGAGTTTGGAGAAATTGGTGCCAGTGCCTGAGCCATATTTGAACAGGCGGGCTTCACGAACCCACAAGTCCATAATCCCGCCTTCATTGACTAAATCATCAGAGATGGCTTGGATGAAGCAGGCGTGAACTTGGGGTCGTTCATAGGCATTCCGTGCTTGTTTCACGCGGTGGGTATCCGGATCCACATAGAAATGGCCTTGTGATGGTCCAGATAATCCGTAAGCAAAGTGTAGGCCGGTATTGAACCATTGCGGAGAATTTGGAGCGGCCATTTGCCAGGCCAGCATGTAACTCAGTTCATCCTCAAAGGTTTGGGCATCATCGGATGAATCAAAATAGTTGAATTTTTTCCCCCAATCGGTCCAGCATCCCGCCAGTCGGTGGAAGACTTGTCGAGCATCCCGTTCACCGCCAAGAAGGGGCCCACCTTTTTCATTGAGAAGGGGGTTGCCCTCGTCGTCATATTGAGGCACACCTGCTTTGCGAAAATATTTTTGCGCTAAGATATCGATCGCTAATTGAGACCAATGTTCTGGAGCTTGAATATTGTCCTGATGAAAGACCGCAGAGCCATCAGTATTTTTGATTTCTGAGGATCGGGCAGAAAACGGTATGTTCTGATACGGGCTTTCGCCAGTTTTTGTAAATCGACGCTCAATTTTCATGAAAAGTCTCCTTTAGAAGACACTCGTAGAGAGTGGAGTATTGCTGCCGGTCATCCATGCTTGCTGCTATCCCTATTCTTTTCTGTTGTTCCGATTGGCCGGCTCGTGAATATTCCAGTTGGGTCGATGATGGGAAAGACTGAGTATGTAGAAGACCATACTCATCCCAAGACCTCGTTAGATGGCACATTCTTTCAGTTTTTTCTCAAAAGAATCTGTGCCCTCTAGAGTCGGAGTTCACAAGCTATGCCACAACCGAAAAAATGTAGAAAAAAATAGGAAAATAAGACCGGAAGAAATAATTGGATAAATCCAATGACCCACAATCTATAGAGGTTGATGAAGATTGTCAACACTAAATGTTGTGAAATGTGGGTTGGGCATGTGGGTTTCTGTGTAGAACTTGTGAGTTAAGAAAACCTGAATATTGATGCGGAGTTGAGAGGAAAATAGTGCTAGTTATCAACAGGTAAATATGAGTGAAAAATAGGTTATGCACATGAATCGATGTGGTGAAAATATTTTTTGTCGATGAGGCGAGAGAAATTTCCAGAAAGGTGATGTATTCAATGGCTTCCTTATCAAAAAAATATACAATCTTGATGAATTGGTGATGGTCGGGACGTTTGTGTCGAACCAATTTTTGATATAACGTCTCGTTTTCTCAGTAGGCAAGACAAGCGGGATGAATGAATTTCTCGTGAATACGACACATTACTACAATATTTTTGACCAAGGAGTGGATCATGTACGTTTGGAATAAACGGTTAGTAATCGGGTTATTGGGCGCATTCATCGTGTTAGAAGGGATTTTTTTCTTGATGGCAGGGGGCGGGGAGGGCAGTCAGTTATATGTGCGGACGACCCAATGGATTACGGTCAACTATATTCTTCTTGTGATTTGGATTTTTGTCTGGATGATTGATCAAGCCAGGGTGCGTGGAAAAAATGTGTGGGTGTGGTTACTCCCGTATATCATCTGTCCGCTTCCGACGCTCGTGGCGTTCATTCTGATGCTGCAACGTCGAATTGGCTAAGGGGCATGTTGAAAAAAGCCACCAGCGGCGTTCTCGCCCTTTTGCCGTGCTCACGTACTGGGAGAACGCTCCGCGCGCCAAGCCTACTCCGCCGAAGTGAGCTACGAAGGCCGGGAATGGCTGCGGCCTTGCTGGATGACTTTTTTGAACATTTCCGTCGGGTCTTGGCATTGGACTTTCCTCAGGCAATTACAGGTCTTTTCCCAGAAATATTCTATAGGCCCATTAAACCTAAAAACAGCAGTTGAATCACGAAAGTCTGCACAACCCCTTGCCGCACCTAGGAAATTAAAAAATGGACTCCTCACCAAAAAGGTGACTACGCAATTGTTAAATTCCTTATGCACGTCAATTGTTTGCACAGCTTTTCCGCGCTCAACTGCCGCTTTTAGGTTAATTCGGCGTTCAGGTCTTCAGTCTTTTTGATGAGAGAAGATCGGTGGATAGAAATAGCGACCCTCTCATTTAGGGTATCCCATAATGAGAGGACCGAAAATATCCAGAAAAAATTAGAAAAAGCTGATGAACAATGAGGATGATTTTTTTAGGAAGGACCCTATTTGAGAGTAGAAATGTTACAGATCGCTTAGGAGAAGTGTCACATTTCTGTGCATAGGAAATTTCCGGAAGCCGCAGAAACCTTAGGAAATCTTAACGGGCGAGGATTCCCACAGACCTAAAATGTTACCGAATATCCAATTCTTCTTTAATGGTTTTGTGTCAAGTACCCGACTCTGGCTCTTCTCTGTCTTGTGGTATCAAGCAGGAGCATGCTTCTTTCCGAGGTCAAGTCCAGCGTTCACCGGACTGCCACATGATACTTGCCGTGTCAGGAGGAG
>JAJDBQ010000144.1 GCA_029261255.1 Nitrospirales bacterium | reverse complement strand
CTTCATCACCCTGTTCGATCAGGGCCTCCGCCAAATGTGACCCAATGAATCCAGCTCCACCAGTAATTAAGATTTTCATGTGGCCTCACCTCGATGAAAAAGACGATTGATCATATGTTGCCGAATCTCATGAAGGCGTTCCGTTTTCGCCTCAACTCACCTTACCATCAGACACTAGAATACCCTTATTAGCAAGTACATGCACGTACAAATCATGAACATCTTGCACTAATCGATCCAAACCAAAATCCCGCAAAGCCAAGGCTCGGCCAATCCTACCCATTTGGCGCCCATGCTCTTGATTGTTAGCCAGATATCGCAAAGCGCCACATAAGCCTTTTACATCCTGGGATTCTACCAAAATGCCGTTATCATGCACCATAAACTGCTCCCCATTATGCCCCGCGCAAACACTCCCTTTACCAACCATGAGGTCTTTCACGCCGCCAACATTCGTCGATATAAATGGCTTACCAGCAGCCATGGCCTCGATCAATGCAACTGGAGTGCCCTCATTCAATGATGTCAGAACGACAACATCCAAGGCGGCATAAATATTAGCCATGTCGCTCTGCCAACCCACCAATGAAAACTGAGCTTTGCATGACGTCTCGTCAATAAATGTGGACAGTGAATGTTCTAAAATTCCACCCCCCACGATAATGGCAGCGATGGGGCTATCAGCTTGTCTATCCGGATCCGGCTCGGCCTTCTGTTCTTGTATCAACAGCTGAACGGCTTGAACAAACAAGGCAGGGTTTTTAATATGCACGAGTCTTCCAATAAACCCACAGACAAACTGCATAGGTGTTATCTGCCATTCTCGTCGTTTCTCTTCCCTACAATTCTCCTCTGCGGGATATGAGGAAAAATCAAAACCGAGCGGAATAATGTGCACTTTTTTTTCTGGTGCAATTTTGTACGTATCCACGAGTTCCCTCTTCTGACTTTGACAGAGCACCACCACGCAATCCGTGAAGCAAGCCAGCATTCTCTCGATCCACAAGAATACATGTGTTTTGACATTCCCGAAATACCCATGAAAGACGTGTCCATGAAACGTGTGAATCCGAACAGGGATCTTCACGAACAAAGCGATCAGGCGTCCGATGGTACCAGC
The DNA here is from genome assembly GCA_029261255.1 of Nitrospirales bacterium. GTDB lineage: Bacteria > Nitrospirota > Nitrospiria > Nitrospirales > UBA8639 > Nitrospira_E. The sequence goes on along the minus strand of JAJDBQ010000144.1, from coordinate 36,337 downwards.
TTTCGCTGTATGGGTATGAAGGATATCAGGACGAAACCTTCTTAACTCGACGCACAAGCGAATAAACGCCTGCACGTCTTTTATCAATGAGATCTCTCTCGATAACTCGGGAATCACGGATAGTTGAATACCTTGCTGGACGGCAACAGGCGACATATCCCCTTCATCTTTCGCAATCACACCTGCATACAAGCGGCAGTCAAATCCTTTTTTGGGAAGCTCTTTGGCGAGAGAAATCGCATGAATGGCAGGCCCACCAGTATTCAGTCTAGCAATGACTCGAGCAACCTTGATGGGTATTGTTGAAACACTGGCCACAATCTTGGAAAATTTCTTCGCGTTAAAGGTTCGACATGTAGATCGAGATCCGCAGTCTCATCAGGTGCATCTATCGACCCTCACCCCTGGACCACGACCAAACCTCGACCTGCCCACGATTCAGACAAAACCCCAGCGCAACGAATAGGACAAAAAGATAGACCACGGCTCCATGAAACATATCATCAAAACTATTCCTGACGATCACACCAATCGTCATAAGACCTATGGCCAGGGCCAACTGAGAATGAAAAGACTCATGTCCAACAGAGTCGCGCAGCCAAGTTCCGGAAGCGGAAAGAGTTTTCAAAAACACGACTAAGAAAAAAACAAACCCAGGCACACCCAACTGAAATGCCGCACCAAGAAACATATTATGAATATGTTTATGAATCTCCTTTGGTAAATCGGGATGAAGGGTTCGAAAGGTATGCTTACCAAATCCTGCGCCAACAATGGGAGACTGTTGAATATCCTCTATCGCGACCTTCCAAGTATTGAACCGTAGATTCAACGTCGATGTATTCGAAAAATCATTCGTGGAAAGGCTCCGTTGAAATTCACTGGAAAGATTCAACGTCACGAATAGAGCGATAACACTGAGCAGGATAACACCAAGGGACAGTAAAAATTTTCCCGTGATTCGATACAAAACAAACAGCCCAAGCTGGACCAACACCACAAGCCATACCGATCGAGTATGAACCAAAAATACCGCGAGAGGGTACACACACCCCACAAGACCATTCATAACTTTTTCCCACACATATTCCTGACTGACCCAACTGAGCCACAGAAACGGCCCACCAATAATCAAAAAATTACTCAACCATTGATGTGCACCAAAAAAAGATCCGGCTCGAACATCCATGGAGAATGCATTGCCCCCTACAACAAAAAAATCGACCACTTCGATGAGGCATAAGATGCCCAAGCCAAGTACAAAGGCATGCAGAATAGCCTTTACCTGCGATTGATTTCTGACCACATGAAGGACAAACCAAAACATCAAAAACCGAGGGAGAGCCTTCCTCCATTCGACAAAACTATAGCTTGGGTCGAGGGCAAAGGGGAGTGTGAGAAGTATCCATCCAAGAAAAATGATAAGAGGCAGATCTAAGGAAGTTGGTATATGAGAAAGGGATTGTTCGTAAAAGATTTTGAGTAGTCCAAGAATCACCAATGTCAGAAAAAGATACTCGCTAATATGGTTCAAGAGATTGAAACATAAAAGGAAGGCCAGCACGACCAATCCAGAGGAAAGGATGCGATCAATCTGATTGAAAGCACTCAATGATAATAACGAACTCAATGTTTTCAAATCAGCTCGACAAACGCTCCACTTATAGCCCGCGCGCGATCAGGTCATGAAGGTGGATCATGCCGACAACTTTATCTTGGCGGTCAAGAACAGGCAGTACCGAAATGGGTTTTTCTCGTTTTTCCATAAACTCCAGCGCATTCACAGCTTTTTCATCATCGTAGATAAACGTAGGCTTCTCATTCATGACTTCAGTGACTGTCATCGTGAAGAAATCCTTCCCTTGCTCCAAGATGCGTCGAATGTCAAAATCCGTAATGAGTCCAAGAAGCCGTGATTCATCATCAATCACAGAAACTGCCCCGGCTCGCTTACTGGTCATCTCACAGAGCATCATCCGAATGGACTGCGACAAATCAATCACTGGATTGGCCTCTCCCTTGCGCATGCAATCACGAACCATCAAGAGCAGCCGCTTGCCGAGTTGGCCTCCAGGGTGAAACAACGCAAAATCATCCGGCTGAAAGTCACGAAGCTTCATCAGAGCCATGGCAATGGCATCCCCTAAAACCAAAGCAGCGGTGGTACTACAGGTAGGGGCCATGTTCAGAGGACAGGCTTCTTCTTCAATGGGCGTGATGAGCACGAGGTCACTCCCACGTGCGAGCGATGACTCGAGCTTGGCGGTTATGGCGATGATCCGTGCCCCAATCTTCCGAATAAAGGGAAGCAGGACCAGCAATTCCTCACTTTCTCCCGACTTTCCAACGGCAAGGACAATATCATCTTTGGCGACAATGCCGATGTCGCCATGCATGCCTTCAGAGCCATGGAGAAACACCGCAGGCGTCCCGGTAGACACCATCGTGGCCGCAATCTTATTAGCAATCAGACCAGACTTCCCGACGCCCATGAGGATGACTTTCCCCTGGCAAGCCTGTAACATTCTCACAGCGTCTTCAAATTGAGAGTTCACACTCTCTTGCAAATGGGTAAGAGCCTTTGCCTCCAAGCGAATGACTCGACGAAGTTCTTCGAGAATATCCATAAATTTATGTTTTTCTCTATCTCCTACCTACAGGATCTGAGACCAACCAAAGCATCATCTGAGCATCAGACTGCGCGTAAAAAAAACAGAGCCAAAGGAATTTCTAGCACCAAGATCTGGCCTATGAAATGTGTGAAAAGAGAAAAAAAGCACCACGAGGGGAAACTGTTTCACCAGCTTGGGGAATGGAACGTCTGCGTTAAAGAAATGTCCGTAGGAAAGATAGTAATGAATACACCAATTCTATGATTTGGTCAAGTCTAGCAAGGGGAATGAGATGTCGGGAATCAATACAGCAATCACTCACCAAACGTGTGTTTTCTTCTATTTCACATGAGAAAAACGCAGTAAAAACCTGACAAATTCATCCAGACGATCTATGACAACACCGCGACTCGAAAAGAAAACAATTCAGCAAATCAAGCAAGCGTACCAAGCCCTTGACTATGCAGGCCTCGGACCAATTTATTGCGACGAAGGCGGAGACGCGTTTTGGGAGGATCGTCGAGGACCATGTCAAAAACTAGGGAGCACGATCGCCAAAGCTCTGCGTAGCCGGTTGCCCCAACAAGGACACAGCTTATATGTCGGCGCAGGCGTTCCAGAAATTCCTCCGCTACTTATGGAACGCCTAGAATTGCAGCGTACGGTGTGCCCCTACAACCTTCGGCATGCAGAAGTCGAGATCCTCAATCAAGCCGTTGGAGATAACAGTATACAATTCTTCTCGAGTTCAGCAGACTCTGCCACAGGCAACTTTGATCACCTATGGATCGTCAGCGTCTTGAATGATCCGGAAGAGTTCCCCAACCTATCCAGGCTCTTTTCCTATGATCGTGCTGACCCCATGACGTTTGACATCTCAGCTTTTTCATCTGAACGAGAAGCCGGCATTCGATTATTTGCCAATTGCATGGCCAAGTTGACCATACCAGGGTTACTCACAACATCAGTGGAGGAACTTCCCTGGATTGAACATTGGTGCGAGCAATATCAGCAACCTTACTATATTGAAGAACCCACCTACCCGACAGCACTCGTAGGAGATCCAATATGTTTTGTTCGAATCGGATAGTGAGCATAGTAATTTTTCTTTCTTGGGAGTCTTGAATAATAGGGTTCCCGTGGGACAAAAAACCCGAGAACGCCGCTGGCGGCTTTTTTCAACTGCCCAGCTTTTGATAGGAATGTCCGTTGAACACACCGATACCAGTAGGGCTCATCGGACTTGGACGACATGGCAGTCGATATCTCCGGCATCTTGTCGAAGAAGAAACAGGTGGCAAACTCGTCGGCATCAGTCGGCAACACGCGGACAAAGGCCGCCAACAAGCCGCTGAACACGGTATTCAATTCTTCCCAGACTATCGCGATCTTATCGCCAACCCCGCCATCCAAGCCGTACTAATAGTCGCTCCGGCGGCGTTGCATGCCAAAATTGCGCTAGAGGCGATCACCCACCGAAAAGCGGTGCTCCTTGAAAAACCTCTCACGCTGAATTCCACGGAAGGCAGGCACATCGTCAAGACAGCACACCATGCAAGCGTCCCCCTGATGACCGGCCATACCCTACGATACGAACCAGTGATTCAAAAAATTCAAGAAATGGGCTCAGCCCTTGGTCCGTGGCTATCCCTCAACGCAACAATGCATTTGGAAGAACGACCCGAGACGATCGGAGTCCAAGAGCCCAGCCATGGCATCCTTTTAGAATTTGGCATCCATGCATTGGATTGGGTGTGTATGATGATGCCGAAAGCAGCTCTCACCGTATCCGCTAACATGACCCGTCAATCTTCCAACGCACCAGAGAGCCATGCTGACATCACCCTCACCACGTCTTCCGGACTCACCTGTCACTTGGATATTGCCAGAGTAAGATCACAGCGGGTCACTCATATTGAAATTGTGGGGGAGAATGTAACCGTTCGAGGTGATTGGACTAACGGGGTGCTCGAAACGTTTGAAAAAGAACAACGCACATCTCAAGAGTCCGTACCGACCACTCCCACAATCGTATTGATGCTCAAAGATTTTTTTCAAGCACTTCAAACAGACCAACCAATATCCATTTCTGGAGAAGAAGGACTACGAGCAGTGGAACTAGCTGAGGCTTGTCATCAAGCAGCAAAGAGCGGACAGTCTATCCACCTTCCGGCATCATTCACACAAGATTAATTTTTTCCACCTGGAAATTTCATTCGCCATGCATCGTACACTGCATGAATGGAACGTCCTTGCTCAAGAAACACCGAATCGGCCTGATGAAAAAGCTCCACAATGAACAGCCAATCTGCCTCCGAGACATTAAATTCCTGCATGGCCGATCCGATATTCGGATCGTTCCACATTGGGTGTTCCTGATCATAAATAATCAACGTCTCCAACACCCTGAGAGTTAATCCCTTTTCCTGTAATACGCCATTCTGCATGTCTTGATGATCCTTTAGCCAAGAATCTTCAGCAGCCATTTGATAGGCAGACAACTCAGCTGAGGCCGATTTCATCAAAGTCGATTGCAACTGGATCAATCCATGAATCACTTGATTGGCTTGGGCGGTGCCTTCAGGGGGCAAGATTCCAGCTTCATCAAATGTCGCTAAAAGAGTCATGATTGTTCCAATCATGTTCGAACTGGCCCGATCAGACATCAATAAAACTCGAGACTGTTTTTTAGCGTACAACTCGAAGCTCCCCTGAGAATCTGTCAGATGCCCTGAATGTCCGAATGCTTCAGCAACATGTGGCTCACCTAACAGATCACTTCCCACAACCAAGCAGCACACACTCGCCAACATCCTCAGCCTGACTTTTTGAGAGTTATTCAACATCGCTCTTTTTTTCTGGGTTGTCCTATAGTCTTCACAACGCTACCATAAGCGAGACTCATCGCATCTAAAGGGATTCCATTCATGCCATCTTCACCGCAACCACCACAGTACAACCAAAACCTGCAGCGTTCCCTACAATATTACCAAAAAGGGGTGCTCCAACCCGAGGCCTGGTTCCGTATTGTGGAATCTGACTACACCCAACTCATCGAGGCCATCAATTGGGAAGAAATGTTTCACCCTGAGCGCGAAGATTTTCAGCTAGTGGATATAGGATGTGGAACAGGACGTTTCCCAAAGATGCTCCAACCTCAATTACCCACAAACCTTCGCATTCACTATGACTACCTTGATCCCTCTCAGTATTGTCTGACGACCTGCCAACAGGCGCTCAAGCCACCGTTTCTTCCGCGTTATGGGTGGCAAGCTACACTCGAACATTCACAGAAGGTTCTCACGGGGAACCTCTATGATCTGGCCTGGGCCATTCAATCATTGTATTGCCTCGAACAAGACGATTTACGCACGGCCATGAAACAAATCATTCAGACACTTCACCCGTCACGCGGCACCGCCTGTTTGTTGCTCGCCAAGCGCGAAGCCTTTTTCCCAAAAATCCATCAAATCTTCTATGAGCATTGCGCTGACCACTCTCCCCCACCCTACCTAACCGCTGAGGCGGTCGTAGCGGCGTTAGAAGAAGAAGGTGCCATTTCTATCATTCGTGAGCTGCCCTGCACGCATACTATTTCCATCAGAGAAGACCGTCTCTTAGAACAATACCTTCAACAAAGTGTCATGGATACCATGCCGCTTCCAAAATGGCGGCAACACCCCAAATTGTGGGAGTTTATCGATACACATCGTCATGACGACGTCTACCGATTCCCGAACCCCTACTGGCTCATACTCAGCGTCCCAGCTTCCGCAGGAGAAGCAGGAAAGCGTCGTTTGCATACCTACTTTTCCTCAGTTACCCCATCCCCACGGACAGCGTAATTACAAGAGAGACACCACCTCGTAGTCCGATTGACCCCTCGAATACGGTTGTGAGAAATTTATGGCTGAAACAAATCGCAAGAAGGAGGTAGGTAAGCAAAGAAACACGACCCTCAACCTCGTCGTCAGGCCCGCAAAAGTAGGCATCCAAAAATTGGACACTGACCCCTGGAATCCCGTTTTAGCAGAAATGCCGAAAATAGGATTGATAGTCTTCGTATTTCTCAAAATAATGCCAACGTGTGAATAACAGAAATTCTCCCCTACACGAACACACATATCATTCAAGGAGTGCGCATTCATGACTGAATCACTGAAACATAATAGCAAAACCTTAACAGACGGACCCGACCGGGCCCCTGCCCGCGCCATGCTGCGAGCGGTCGGGCTCGTGGATGACGACTTCAACAAACCATTGATCGCTGTGGCCAATACCTGGTCGGAAGTCACACCCTGTAACTTTCATCTCCGCGAACTGGCTGCCAGTATCAAACAAGGTATTCGTGACGCAGGAGGGACACCAATTGAATTTAATACCATCGTCGTCTCCGATGGCATAAGCATGGGCACAGAAGGCATGAAAGCCTCGCTCATCAGCCGAGAGGTCGTGGCCGATTCTATTGAACTCGCGGTTCGTGGCCATCTTTTTGATGGCGTCATTGCCATCTCAGGCTGCGATAAAACAATCCCAGGATGCGTCATGGCCTTAGCCCGACTCAATCTTCCCTCACTGATGCTCTACGGCGGCTCAATCATGCCCGGCGAATTCCATGGCAAACCCGTCTCGATTCAAGACGTCTTCGAGGCAGTTGGGTCACATGCCCGAGGCAAAATGAGTACTGAAGAACTCACAGAATTAGAACGACGAGCCTGTCCCGGAGCAGGAGCTTGTGGTGGACAATTTACCGCCAACACCATGGCCATTGCGTTTGAATTTTTGGGCATCTCGCCCATGGGATTTAATGGCATTCCTGCGCTCGACCCGAAGAAACATGAAGTCTCAAAAGCCTGCGGGGAACTCTTGATCAATTTATTGAAAAAGGATCTACGCCCTCGAGATATTATCACACGCCCCGCTTTGGAAAATGCCATCGCCGCCATCGCCACAACCGGGGGCTCCACAAACGGTGTCTTACATTTACTCTCCATTGCCCATGAACTCTCTCTGGACTTGAACATTGATGACTTTGATACGATCAACCGTCGAGTCCCGCTATTGGCCGACTTAAAACCTGGCGGGCAATACATGGCAGCGGATCTCTACAAGGCGGGCGGAACGCCATTGGTCGCGAAATGGCTCCTAGAAGCCGGACATCTTCAAGGAGATCAAATCACCGTGACTGGTCTGACATTGCAAGAGGAAGCATCCTCAGCCATAGAAACGGCAGGACAGAACGTACTGCACACAGTCGCGAATCCCATCAAACCATCTGGAGGCTTGGTCATTTTAAAAGGAAACTTGGCCCCTGAAGGCTGTGTCGTCAAAGTCGCAGGCCAAAAAAAATTAATCCACAAGGGACCGGCGAAAGTCTTTGAATGTGAAGAAGACGCCTTCAAATCCGTGCAACAAGAAGGCATCAAAGCAGGCGATGTCGTAGTCATTCGCTATGAAGGTCCACAAGGCGGACCAGGCATGCGGGAGATGTTGGGCGTCACCAGCGCCATTGTTGGAGCGGGATTGGGCGAATCCGTCACACTCTTAACCGATGGAAGATTTTCCGGAGCAACGCATGGTCTCATGGCGGGCCACGTCGCACCAGAAGCCGCAAAGGGAGGACCCATTGCCGCCGTGCAAAACGGAGACATCATCACGATGGATATTACCAATCGCCGCTTAGACGTCGAACTATCAGATCAGGAGATTCAGACGCGCCTCAAAAAATGGACGCCTCCTCAGCCACGCTACGCGAGCGGTGTCATGGCGAAATACGCCAAGTTGGTATCGTCCGCCTCGCTAGGCGCTGTCACAAGCTAGAGATGAAGAGGCGTGAGGCGTGAGGCGTGAGGCGTGAGGCGTGAGGCGTGAGGCGTGAGGCGTGAGGCGTGAGGCGTGAGGCGTGAGGCGTGAGGCGTGAGGCGTGAGGCGTGAGGCGTGAAAAGTATAAATTGAGTATCAGAGAAAGCAAGCTGGGAAAAGAGGAAGGAGTTTTGGTATTTTTTACTCCCTACCTTTCACTCCTGACTAAGGCAGCGTACACTACTGGCGGTTTTTTCGACAAACCCTTGTAGGGAATGAAGCTCCACTCTCCTCAAACCTAGAATAAATGCCCGAACATCCAGGCTTCCCGCTCGCAAAAGCTTACACAGGCACTTCTGTCACGGCTGGTGGGGGATCTTGCGGCAGAGGGGTGATTGTCGAGAGCGGTTGGGCATGCATGTAGGCTTTATGATCATGCATGATCGATTGAGGTGGCAGCATCTCCCACAACGGGCCTAATTTCTTTCGGATTTTTCTGTGGTAGAAGGACGGTATCTCCATCGTGTCGCCTTCGAGGAATGGCCTGAGGCCGGTTTTCATATCAAGTTGTTTTCGGACTTTTTTGTGGTAGTTAATCCGCCCGAATCCGCCGGTAGAAACCGAACGCACAAAATTATACCATTTAGGAATCATTCCCCGGTTTTTCATAAACCGCTTGGCGATCATCGGCCATGAAAACGCATGCTCGGAAATATCGATAACATGATCGTAAAATTCAGGCCATGAATAATTTTGGGGTTTCACATTCATCGCATGATTATTATCAAGAAAATGAAACGGCACAGGAAGCACGCGGCCGTCTTGCTGAAGGGTTAAATTATACGGCGCAGACTGCCCATACGCAGTCAGCAACGAAAAGGCTGGAAAGGCACCAGGGGCAGCATCCAAAAACTTTTTGGTTAATTCAAATGGCTCTGAGCCTTCTTCCGAGTCCAACCCCAACACAAAATTGACCTGGATATACGGGATGTATCGAAGGATCATATTAATATGATCCGAAACCTGTTTGACTTTTTCTTCCCCAACTTGTCGCCCTGTCTTCGATTTCCCTCCCATGTCATACCATGACTCAACACCTGGCAGAATCGCTTTAAATCCATTCTGTTGCATCCGTTTCAAATGAGGCTCGGTCAAAATGGAGAGCGTACTTTCGGCGATAAAATCAATTCGATTAGGAGGAATGGCGGTATCAATGGCATCCATGTATTCCTTAAACCGGACACCAAAGTTCGGATCGTGCCAAGCCACAATCGGTCGTTTCAATTTGGTCAATAAGAATTTAAGGTCCTCACTGATTTGATCAAACGACAACGGTTGGTAATCCACCTCTGCATCCACACAAAAGCCACAGGTATAGGGACAACCCATACTGCCAATCATCGGAACAATTTTAAAACTGTCCACCGGGGATTTATCAATGGTGGGCTCAATGAACTTCCAGCGTTCTTTGACCCCAGGTAATTCCATGGGTTGCTTGGCGGCTTGAAGGTGCTGCCCCACCGGTCGGTGCGGGGAACAGTCCGTCAGGATGTCATGGATCAGTGGCTTATCGGTAAACCCAAGTACATAGTCGAAATATTGAGCAGAATCTTGTGGGTAACTTCTCGCATGAGGACCCCCTAAGACCGTCACCGCTCCGCGGGAGCGAAACAGATTGCTAACGGCATACGCGGTCAAAGCTGAACGAGTAAAGGAACCGATAAAAACAATGTCCGTTTCCTCGACAAGTTCCTGATGCAAATCTTCGCGCCCGGTGTAACAGATGAAGCGAACCTTGTGGCCTAATTCTTCACACCACACCGCCACCACCTGGGGCATGATGCTGGCCAGGTTTTGGTTCATCATCCGAGCATAGAGCGAATTCGTCGGACCTTTGGTCACAAGGTCAATTATTGTCACCCGAAGAGGGCGCATAGAAACCTCCAGAAAAATTTCGAGGGATGGATTAATGGGGGCGTGGTATATTAAATGTCTTTAGGAAGAAAAACGGCCTCCATCAAGACCCTAGCTGAAAGGGGCCAAATGGTCAAGAAGCCCTTATTTTTAAACGGAAAATTGGTGAGGTAGAAAAATTAAGATACGACCGAGGAAGGGGCCAAAGACTCAGACGTTAAACTTGAAGTGACAGACATCGCCGTCTTTCATCACATATTCTTTACCTTCTGAACGGATCAGGCCCTTTTCACGTAAGACCGTCTCTGATCGGTGCTGATCAATGTCAGTAAACCCGTAGATATCCGCTTTAATGAAGCCCTTCTCAAAATCTGTATGAATCACACCAGCAGCCTGAGGGGCCTTGGCATCAATCGGAATCGTCCATGCCCTGACCTCTTCCGGACCACCAGTGAAATACGAGCAGAGGCCCAGCGTGGCATAGGCTCCGACAATCACTTTCTCCAGACCGCTCTGTTCCAATCCCAAGTCTTTCATAAACATGTCACGGTCTTCACCAGATAACTCAGCTATTTCGCTTTCCAGCTTGCCGCAGATCACCACTGACTCTGAACCTCGGGCTTTCGTAAAGGCCTCAAAATCAGCAAGGACGGCTGGATCCGGACTTTCGTCGGTGTTCCCTACATAGAAAATTGGCTTAGCTGTTAAGAGAAAATACTCGTTTAAAATTTCTGGCTCGATACCCAGTGCTCGAGCAGGCTTGCCCTCTTCAAGGCCAGCTTTCAACGTTTCAAGAACAGCCAGAACCTCTCTTGAAGCCTTATCGCCAGACTTGGCTTTACTGGAAATTTTATCGAATTGCCGGGTGACGCTATCCAAATCCGCCAGCATCAATTCCATTTCAATCACTTCGATATCACGCTTGGGGTCCACGCTGCCCATGGTATGCACCACATCAGCATCGTCAAACAGGCGAACCATGTGAAGGATGGCATCCACTTCACGAATATTCGCTAAAAATTTATTGCCTAAACCTTCACCCTGAGCCGCGCCTTTGACAAGGCCGGCAATATCCACGAAACGACAAGAGGCGGGAATCGTCTTTTTTGGTTGAAAGAGTTCGGTCAAACGAGCCAGACGGGTATCGGGCACAGCGACCATGCCCACATTCGGCTCGATCGTGGTAAATGGATAATTGGATGCGGTCGCACCTCCAGAGGTGAGTGCATTAAAGATTGTCGATTTGCCGACATTGGGAAGCCCGACGATACCAATTTCCATAGGGCACGCAACGTATCAAATTCAGGCAGGGCTGGTCTCTAAGCCAAAAGCCCTATTCGGGTCGATGTAGAAGCAAATTCAAGACAATAAGGAGGTGTTGGATAATATGATTATCGACTCGCAAAAAAGACGCAGAGGAGACGTGCTAGCTAGGAGCTGCAAGGCGATGCCAAAAAATCAGTCAGAGAGTCAGAGATTGAGGGGGCATCAAGAGTACACAGAGAGAGAAACAGAGGCAGCAATCTCCGCGGTCATTTCCCGAACGCTTCGTTACCCCCTTACGCCTTACACCTAACGACTCACCTTTCAGCCTCACTCTCGAAACGCAAGAAAGGTATAAACCAATTACGTCGCAACAGGTGAAGCGAGACAACTGGGGAACGTCAATATAAAAGTCGATCCTTGCCCAGTTGATTGGCAGAAAATAGAGCCGCCATGTCGTTCAATGATCTTCTTGCAAGTGGCCAGGCCTAACCCAGAACCCGCATACTGACTATCCTTGCCGTGCAACCTCTTAAAGGGTTCAAAGATTTTCTTCTGGTGCTTCTCTGGAATCCCAATGCCATTATCGTGCAGAACAATCCGAGACCCACCATCCTCTTCTTCAGCAAAAATGGTAATCGTCGGCGTGTCGGCCTCATTATATTTGAGGGCATTGGCAATGAGATTCTGGAACAGCTGAATGAGTTGCGGTTCATGCCCATAGATTGCTGGTAAATCCTGAACAATGATCTTTGCATTCGTCCGATGAATGTCCCCTTCTAACAAAGCTGTCGTGCTCGTCAAACACTCCGCGAGCGAGACCTCATGGAACTCCACTTCTGCGTCAAACTTGGTGTACGCGGTTAACGCATCCACCAACGCGTCCATCGTATTGGCTGCCGTACAGACATACCCCATGTATTGGACGATTTCTTCATCCAGATGTTGCCCCGCCATTTTCTCTTGGATCAACCCAATCATATCTCGGATATGCCGAGTCGGAGACTTCAAATCATGTGCGAGCACACGTGAGAAATTCTGAAGTTCGTTGCGTTGTTGATCAAGTTTCTCTTGGAACGCAGCTTTTTCAAGCACATATTCAATAATCCGCTTGAGAGATGAGACATTAACCTGTTCCTTCGGAATATAATCGCCGGCACCACGCTTGATAACTTCCGCCGCGACAAGTTCATCACCTTGCCCCGTGACCATTACAGTAGCCATGTAGGGAAACTGCCTTTGAAAAGCGGAGATCCCGGCAAGTCCATCCTGGCCAGGCATATGATAATCCACAATCGCACAATCGAAACTCTTAATCTGACAGGCATCCATAGCTTGATCCATGCCAGACACTTCAACGACCTCCACCGATAACCCTGTTTGCTTTAAAGCCCGCAACACCTGTTTGCGATCCCCCTCATCATCATCCACAAGTAGAATCCTCAAGATTTCACCTCTCATGCTCAACTGATTCTCTCAATCTGGCAGTTCAACAATTCGCCAATAACAATCCATCAGTTCAAGCAACTGTAAAAAATCGCTGCCAGCTGTTTCTTTAACAATATATCCTGCGACGTTGAGATTATAGGCCGCGATCTTATCCTCATCCCTCTTGGAGGTGGTTAGAACAAACACAATACTTGACTTCAATGCCGGATCGTCACGAAGGGCTTTGACAAAATCGATACCATTCATCCGTGGCATATTGATATCGACTAAGAGGATGTATGGGCGAGAGAGTCCGGGTTGTCCGTCCCCTCCCCGTAAAAGTTTCAACGCATCCAGCCCGTCAACGGCGCGGTGTATCGGGTTTGCAATTTTCGCTTTATTGAAGGCCCGTTGGAACGCTTTCGCATCTCCATCATCGTCTTCAACCAAAACCATCGTGACGGGTTTCGTATCTTGAGTCATCATCGTCGTCATCATGCTGGCACTCCTTCCATGGTGTGCTGCTTAGGCCAGAGAATAATGAAGGTACTGCCCTGACCTTCGGTAGATTCGAGATGAACGGTTCCTCCCGCGAGATCGATATGCTTTTTGACCATGGCCAAGCCCATGCCACTGCCTTCTACTTGGTCTCGAGGTTTAAGCGTTTTGAACATGTCAAAAACTTGCTCATGAAAGGTCTGCGGGATGCCCGGTCCGTCATCGGTCACAGTCAAACGATAATGCCCGATGTGTTCCTCAACGCCGATCGTAATCAACCCGTGCGCTTTATCATGATGCTTAAGAGCGTTGTTAATTAGATTCAGGAGAATTTGTTGAAGAGGCATCCTCAAAAACTGAATCGAGGCGAAGGCTGGACTCACGTCGATCGTAAAACCCTCTGGAGGAGCCAACAACTCCACAATCTCCTCGACAAGGATGATCCCATTCACTTGTTCCTGATACCGATCATCTGTGGCCCGTCCCACCCGTGAATATTCCAAGAGATCGTCTAAGAGCTTATTCATTCGCTTCACCCGGCCTCGCATCAAATCCATATTTTCTCGATTGTCGTGAGTCAGATGTTCGGCTAAATCTTCCTCCAGCCACTTAGAGGCGTTATCAATCACACGCAAGGGAGCTTTAAGATCATGAGAAGCAATATAGGCAAAGCGCTCGAGTTCTTCATTGGTCGCCTTCAGTGCTTCTTCAGCTTCCTTTCGCTCCGTGATATCGCGCACTAATCCACTGAAGAGGGTCTGGTCTTCCAGCAACATTTCCCCCACCGACAGATCCATGGGAAACGTCGTCCCATCTTTGCGTTTACCAATCAACTCGCGCCCCCCACTGCCAATGATGTGCTGTTCTCCGGTCTCCTGATAGCGGTTCAAATACCCATCATGCTCCTCATGATAAGGGGACGGCATCAACATCTTCACATTCTGTCCCACCATCTCTTCAGGCGAATATCCAAAGATTCTACTGGCGGCCGGATTACAGTCTTGAATGGTCCCTTTGTCATCAATGGTGATAATCCCATCAACCGCCGTGTCCATGACCGCTTGCAAACGTTGGCTCCCTTGTACGATTTGGCGATTGGCTTCATTGGCATACGTGATGGCCTTCCGACTGCCACGTGACATAAGGATAAACATGACCAGAAGCAAGCCATCAATAATCAAGCCGCCGAAGAGAATGATCGTTGGTTGATTATTGAACGTTGCAGTACGAAAAGCTTGAGTACTTCGAATATCAAACAACCAATCTCGTCCATATAACGGAATGACTACCTCTTTCTGAAAAAGGGGATGCGAATCGAAGTCAAGATTTGCTTGTGTATGCTCGTCATACAGAACATCCCCCTGGTCGCTCATACGAAGGCCGATGTGGCGATTGTGTTGGGCCAAGACTCCTTCCATCAATTTATTCACGATAAATGGGGCATAGACCATCCCAACGAATTCGGTTTGTCGAACTTCTAACGACTCGTATCGTCCTCCTAAATAAAAGGGAGCATAAAACAAAAACCCGGGAGTCTTAGCTGCGTCTTGTACCAGCGTGATTGGTCCGGTGATTTGAGCGAGGCCCGTATCCCGTGCCTTTTTGCCAGCGGTAAAGCGATTAGTTTCATGAGCCATGTCTAAGCCAATGGCTTTGGCATTAGGGCCAACGGGAACGACATAGGTAATCGGCCAATATTCAGTCTCCTGATGAGGAGGGTGTATCGCATAGTCAGGGCGAATGGCTTGTTGACGCTCTAAATATGCATCCAGTTGTTCAGGTATCACTCTATGAATCACTCCAATGCCGTTGATCCCTGGATATCTTTCTTCAATCCGAAGGCTTGTCGCAAAGGTCTCCCATTCTGGAAAGCTCGCATCACCACCTGTGGTTTGAATGAGGCCCACTCCACTCCACAGGGCATCTTCATACTTTTTCATCCGATCGACGATAAGATCAACCACCTGGTCCATTTCGCGTTCAAATTGCACTTCGATTTTTGCGTCCAATTGCGTCTTAGAAAAATACCAGGCTCCAAAAGTCAGCAGAAGAGAAGAGAGCACAATCAACCAATGGAACCAGCGAAGCGTGCCCGCTAACTCCATTTTTTTTCGTGTCTGAGTCAAATCGTCTACCTGCTGGTCTAGTCGTGCCATTGTTGGTTTGTTTCCAGTCATCTCAATGGAAAATCTGTCGCAGTCTTCGTGTAAGACGATCTCACCGGCAAGACCAAGACCAGTATGGTGTTATAGACCATGCAATCAACATAGGAGCTGAGAACGCCGCAGATGTTATTCGGAATACTTGCTACTGCTGAATCTGCTGTTTTATGAGCTTGGATTGTATCGGTCGGTGTCGAACTGAATCTTGGATCAAATGGCTCGTTACCACTCGATTGCACAAAGGAAGTGAATTGGAAGAAGAGAAGCTTCATATAAGAAGCGGATACCAAAGACCAGAATGTATTCTACCCTCTCAATTATTCTTGTACAATATTAAAAATTTGTGCATGTATCGTACTTTTTTGTGTTTTTGTCTTTTGAGGCCAGACATGACTATGACTTCATCTGTCGATTTAGGATGAAATAGAGAAGCAGTGAGTTCTATCATTACGAAGATTCAATAGCAGCAGCCACCGTTTCAAGCATTTTGGCGTCAGCCTGTCCAAGGCAGGACGGTAACGTAAAGTGGAATGCCGTCCCCTCATCCACCGTGGATTCAACCCAGATTTGGCCTTCGTGTAATTCTACGATTTTCTTGCATAGAGCCAAACCGATCCCTGTCCCTTCAACCTGACTGCCACAATCAACTCGTTGAAAGATCCCAAAAATACTGTCAAAGGCATCATTCGGAATGCCAATACCATTATCTTTGACCGTCACCGTCCATTTCGAACCCGTCCGGTTGGCAAACACGTTGATGAGTGGCGCCTGTTCACCCCGAAATTTGATCGCATTTGCAATTAAGTTTTGGAACAGTTGTTGAAGGAATGTTTGATTCCCCAACACTTTGGGTAGCATATCGACTTCGATGGTCGCATTGGTACTCATGACCATCACTTCAAGTTGGCTCAAGACTTCTTTGAGCACATGTTCGAGGCACACGGACTCCATGCTATTTTTCGCCCCACCCACAAGTGAATAGTCTAAGAGATCTTGAATCAATCGCCGCATGTGGGCCGCGCCTTTTAAGGCTCGATCTAAATAATCTTTGGATCGCTCTGAAAGCGACTCCTGAAGATCCATTTGAATAAGCTCTAAAAACTTGGAGATGCGTCGGATTGGTGCTTGGAGATCATGTGAAGCGGTATGGGCAAACTGCTCTAACTCACGATACGACCGTTCGATTTCACGCTGCTGTTTGTCATTTGTTCGTAATAAGTTTGATTTTTCAATGGCCTGTGTCACCGCTCGATATAATCCTTCTGCCGTCAATTTTCCTTTCACCAGGTAGTCACTGGCACCACCTTTCAAGGCTTCTGACGCCACGCCTTCATTCCCTTGCCCTGTCAACATCAACACAGGGATGTAACGCTGCTCTTCATCATTCGCTAACGCTTGAATAAATTCCAAACCATCCAAATCAGGAATTTGATAATCGATGATGGCACAATCCGGTTGCTCTTGTTTACAGAGCAACAACCCTTCCTCTCCAGATTCCGATTCGATAATTTCAAATTCTCTCTCGGACTGTTGGCCAAGATACCGAATATAGATTTCTCGATCTTCCGCGCAATCATCAATAATTAAAATTTTGAAGACTTCGGTGATCATCCAACGGCCTCGGCGGCCTTCGGAAGAATGACCACTTCAAACCAGTACTCATTTAACCGTGTCATGGCTTTCATGAACCCGTCAAAGTCCAAAGGCTTTTGGATAAAACTATTGGCTCCCATGCCATAACTCTCTTGGACATCGCGTTCGTCTCCCGATGTGGTCAGCACAATCACGGGAATCTGATTCAAGTTCGGATCCTTCTTCACCTCATCGAGCACTTCACGACCATCGGTGCCTGGCATGTTGAGATCTAACAAAATGATGCCTGGCAACCGAGCATCCATCGCATCGACATAGGCTCCACGGCGATACAAGTAATCCAGCGCATCATCACCATCGCAGCAATGATGAATAGGGTTTTTGAGTCCCGCTTTTTTGAGACTTCGCACGGTCATCTCAAAGTCTTCAGGACTATCTTCAACCAGTAGAATGGGTTGATTCGGTGTCACCATGATTGCTACCCCTTTTGCAAAGTAAAGAAAAATGTTGAGCCTTCTCCAACCGTCGATTCAATCCAGAGCCGCCCACCATGACGCTCAACAAGTTTTTTCGTAATGGTTAATCCAGCGCCAGTCCCGCCCCCAAATTTATCGCGCCCATGCAATCGTTTAAAGATCCGAAAAATACTCTGGAAATGTTTTTCTCTGATGCCTACCCCGTTATCCTTCACGTAAAAGACCGGAATTCCTGAGGGATGTCCTTTGGTGCTAGGCGAAGTATTCGTTCCATCGCAAAATCCGATTTCAATCCACTTTTCGGCTTTATCATTATATTTCATGGCATTCGTGATGAGGTTTCGAAAGATTTCTCCCACGCGGACTGAATCGCAATGCACTTCTGGAAAAATCTGCGGCACATTCAAGAGGACGCCAGACTCTTTCAGACTGATATCCACTGTTTCAAGGACAGTGCCGAGTACCTGATCGAGATCCGTCATCTTTATCGCCAGCTCGGTTCGTCCGGTCCGAGAGTAATACAACAACCCATCTAATAATTCTTCCATACGCCGTGATAATCGACACAGCGTTTCACACCGAGCCCGACCATCATCATTCAAGTTTTGCCCATGATCTTCCAGCAAAATCGTGGCATAATTAAAGATACCCCGAAGCGGCTCTTTGAGGTCATGTGACGCAATATAGGCAAAATCATCCAGCTCTTGATTGCTTTTCTCCAGCTCCTGATTGTATTCAATCAACACGTGTTCAGCTGCTTTTATTGCCGTGATATTTTCATGTGCGACAACAACCTTTCGAGGACTTGAATCTACGAGCACATTCATTCGGCAAATAAACCAACGGTTCTCTGTTGGGGAATGACAAGGGTATTCGAGAGAAAACTCATCTTTCTCTCCGCCAATAATTCCCCATAAACCACTGGCAACATCTTGAGCCTCCTCAACTCCATCATTACTGGCTCGCTCACAAATATTGAGATAGTTCGTCCCTATTCCACCCGAGTCGCCAAAAATAGCGTTCTCCCTACCGAATAGATTCCATTGTTGATTGGTGGCTACGATTCGTCCTAGGTGATCCACAACACAAATATGAGCTGACAGAGAATCCATTATGGCCATCTGTAACTTCTCTGAGTCTCGGAGAGCCTTCTCACTGGTTTTTTCATTGGTAATATCCCAATTCACCCCAACCATTCGAAGCGGTAGACCCGTCGAATCCCACTCGACAGAACCAGCCCCATGTACCCAATGAATGGAATGGTCCGGCCATATCACCCGAAATTTCGCAACATAGTCTTGCTTGCCTTTAACGGCAAGTTGAAGTGCCTCTTCTACGGGTTGTCGATCATCTGGATGCAGGGCATTCGCCCAAGTCGAATAGGGTTCATGCTGAGATTCAGCCGGTAAACCATAGAGTGCATACGTTTGCGCATCCCACGTTAATGTATTCAGCACCACATCCCACTCCCATATGCCGATCTGAGCCGAGTGCGTAGCCAGTAACAGGCGTTGCGAAAGAGTCGCAATATGTTGGGCCTCACGTTTTTTCCGCTCAGTGATATCGACAAGAGAAGCCAATACGTAGGTAACATCGTCATGCGTCAGGGGGTTGAGCCCAATTTCTACGAGAAATTCCGTCCCATCTTTTCGCTTTCCATATAAGTCCCGTCCCGAGCCCATAGGTCGAGATGCAGGTGCAGCAAAAAATCTTTTGAAATAATCAGGATGATTCGTTCGAAGACGCTCGGGAATGAGCACTTCCACGGGTTGTCCGAGCAACTCCGTATTCACATAACCAAATTGTATAGCCAGTAGTTGATTGGCCATGACAATCAAGCCGGCCTCATCAACTAACATCATGCCACTCGGCGCGGCATCGAGCATCACTTGAAGGGGCATGGTGACGTGATCTGCAAGAATGTCTACATTCATGGTGTATGAGGTCCCTCTTGTTGTGTTCTTGTTTTTTTCGGTTCGATTTTTTCACTTCTTGAGGTCAAAGTCCCAGAGAATTCCACTTTTTCTTACCCACTCTCATTTGAGGTACGCCTTTCACTGTAATTCTCCTGTATTTACAAGGTATTAAACATTCTATCCCTTGCCTTCCACTCAAGCATTTTTGAGATTGCACCGATACTATCAGTGATATGAAAAGGGCAAACCATTCGTAAGGATGGGACGCAAAGCCAAGGGACCTTTCTCCAATGTCAGGTTCGCCCGGCTACCACTGGCTATCGAAACGACGAGTCCAGTTGCGCCCATTCTTCGAACAAGAATGGGCTTTTTTTTGCCTTGAGCCCTGACTGATTGGCTGAGAGATCGAGATCACGGACGATCACGCAAGATGAGAGAAATCGAACCATACCAACTCACTCATCATGAGGAGGATCCTGCGCGATGGCAAAACAAACTGAGGTCCCTACAGTGTTGATCGCTGATGACAACCCGGACGATTGTCTTATTGCCATGAGAGCATGGGAAGAAAGCAAATTAGGCTTTGATGTTCGCATCGTGCATGACGGCCGAGAGCTTTTGGATTATCTCTTCCGCCGTCGAAAGTATCGAGGCATGATGAGACTCCCGTGGCCATGGCTGATCCTTTTGGATTTAAATATGCCCAGGAAGGATGGACGGAAAGCGTTAGTCGAACTTCGCACACATTCGGTATGGCGTCATATTCCCACGGTAGTTTTCTCCGATTCGACAAAACCACTAGACATTCAAATTTCAGAAAACTTGGGGGCTTATGATTTCATCAACAAACCCGAAACCTTTCAGGAATATCAGCGTATCATCCAAGATTTAGGGCAAATGGCGATCACACAGCGGGGCGCAGCATAAGACGATGTCCCACCCTGCCGCTCAAACTGCTATCAAAGTGTTGCTGGTCGATGATGATGAAGACGATGCCGTTATTACCCAAGCGCTGCTTGCACAAAGCTCAGACTCGCACTTTGAAATAGAGTGGGCCTGCTCATATGAGGCAGGCCTGACTCGGCTGAAAGAACATCGCCATGATATTGGGTTACTGGACTATAATTTGGGATCAAGGTCAGGGCTTGATTTCTTGCAAGAGGCACAGACGGACCAGGGTCATGCTCCCATCATCATGTTGACCGGCGAAGGCAATGAAACACTTGTTCTCAAGGCACTGGAGTCAGGAGCCATTGACTATCTTCCCAAGCGAAATATTTCTTCCCAGAATCTCCAGCTTGCCATTTCTCATGCCATCGAAAAAATTCGTCTACAAGCAGAGCTCACAGCCTATCAAGGTCAATTAGAACGGACGAATCGCGAGCTTCAACAACGAAACGATGAGATTCAGCGCTTTTATGACCTCGTCGTGCATGAACTGAAAACACCTCTCGCAACCGCATCAGAATTCGTGAATCTGTTATTAGAAGGACATGCTGGGACACTGAGTGCTGAACAAACTGATTACGTCCATCTCATCCACGGCAGCTGCGGTCATTTAAACCGGAATATCAACGACCTGCATGAGGTCGCTCGACTGAAAACTGAGAAACTGAATCTTGATATTGACTCTGAAGTACTTCCCAGCGTGATCTTTGATGCCTTGCGTGCACTCAATCCACAAGCTCAGGCCAAAGGTATTTTCCTGCAAACGTCATTAGCCCCCGATCTCCCAAACGTGATGATGGATGTTCAGCGCGTTCGCCTCATTCTACTGCATCTTGTAGGGAATGCTCTGAAATACACCGAGCCCACAGGAACCATTCTGGTGACGGCTGACGAAGATTCGCTTTGTCCCGGCCGTATCCGCATCGCCATCGCAGACACGGGTATTGGTATTGCCCAAGACCAACTCGCTGGCATTTTCGAACGTCTGTATCAAGTCGAGAAGGATCCGTCTGGACTCTCACGCGGTTTAGGCCTTGGCTTATTCGTCAGTCGTGAATTAGTCAAACTTCATAACGGCACGATGTCCGTCACGAGTACGTTAGGGAAAGGGAGTACATTTAGCTTTACCTTGCCATGTGCATGATTCACACAAACAAATCCCTCATGGGGAGACACATGCTGAATATCGAAGCCGCGATGCATGCATCTAGCGAATACCCCCACGTCAGCCTTCTTCTTGCAAGCCACAGACATTCAATTTTTTGGAATAGCCGAGCATGATGGAAACACATCCTTCGCCAACACATTCCAGCACATCCGTTGTGGACGATGCTGCGATCAAAGTCCTCCTGATCGATGACAATGAAGATGATGCCATGATTGCGCAAGCCATGCTGACGCGGGTTCACGGCATTGTCTTTGAATCTGAGTGGGTTTCAACGTTCCGACAAGGCCTGGAAAAATTGAAAGACGATTCTCACGATATTTGTCTCTTAGATTATAGTTTAGGAAGAGAAACCGGCTTGGATGTCTTAGGGGAAGCCCTGAGATTCGGATGCCGTGTGCCCATTGTCATGCTGACCGGGACGACAGACCGTGAAATCGATTTGCAAGCAATCAAGCTCGGTGCCGCTGATTATGTCATCAAGGGGGAAACCAACCCCGACCTGCTTGAACGAGTCATTCGTCACGCACGGGAACGCCGTAAATCTTTGATGGAGCGTGAAGCGTTAACACAACAGCTGATGGAGAGCTCCCGTCGTTTAGGCATGGCTGAAGTGGCCAGCGATGTCTTACATAACGTTGGTAATGTCTTGAACAGCTTGAATGTGTCCGCCGGGCTCATTGCTCAACATGTTCGCGACATGCCCATTCAAGATGTGAATCGAGCGTCCTCCCTTCTGGAAGCTCATCAGGATGACTTGGGAAATTTTCTGACCCACGATAGCAAAGGCCAACGCATTCCAGGATTTTTGATGCAACTGGGAATACATTTACGAGATCAACATGCTCAAACGTGTGAGGATCTGGATACCCTCATAGGTCAAATCGAACATGTCAAAGACATCATTGCCGCACAGAATGATGTCGCTCGAGCAACCAGTATTCAGGAACCTGTCATCTTGAAAGATCTTGTCGAAACGGCTCTAGCGACTCATTCCTCTGAATTCGACAAGGATCAGATTGCTCTCACCAGAGATTATGCGGACTTGCCCCAAGTGATCACGGATAAGCAGCAGGTCAGCCAGATTGTGGCCAATCTCATCGCCAATGCCACAGAGGCGATACGTCAACAAGGCCAAGGTCCCCATCGTTTGACAATCCGGATTCAATTAGATGCAGAACAGGACAACCACATTAGCATTCGAGTCATTGATACCGGAATTGGCATCCCCCCTGACAATCTCCATCGAATTTTTGCCCAGTCGTTATCGAAAGAAGGAAGCGGACAGGGTGCTGGCCTCCACAATAATGCAAATGCTGCAAAAAATTTAGGCGGTTCGTTAACTGCAGCTAGTGATGGCGCAGGCCTGGGCGCAACCTTCACACTCGAACTCCCCGTCACCTTCGTAGAGATTCCTACTTAATTTCGGCCATGAGATGCGGGAAGGTTCAAAAAGTCAGGCAAAAATCGTGAGGCGTGAAGCTTCGGGCGCGAGGAAATCAGAAATATAACGAATAACAAAAAAGGCCTTACGATCTTCCTCTCTCCTCGCTCTTCAACCCCTCACACCTAACGCCTCACATTTCACGCCTTACTATGCCCAAGTTGCGTTAAACGGGTTCTTCCTATACCCTCATAGATGAATCGACCGTCTCGTTAGACCAAGCCATTCTCCGGCCATTCAGGTCGGTGTCGTTGCTCAAATCTCCGCAGACCGGCCTCGATAATGACCCATCCGACTTGAACACTGAGTGTTTAAGCGGCTGGTGTTTTGCGTTCATCCCTCATGTAAGGAATTGCTGTTATGCCGAATCAAAAACGACGAAAAGACCTTCGTAATGTGGCCATTATTGCGCATGTCGACCATGGGAAAACCACCTTGGTCGACGCGTTGCTGAAACAAACAGGCGCACATGTGTTCAAAGAAGGCGAAGCCGTCATTATGGATTCGAATCCCTTAGAAAAAGAACGTGGAATTACCATTTTTTCGAAAAACGCCTCGTTGCTATATAAAGATACTCGCATCAACCTCGTCGATACTCCTGGACATGCTGATTTTGGGAGCGAAGTTGAGCGAATTTTGCGAATGGTCGATGGCGTGTTGCTCTTGGTTGACGCCTTTGAAGGTCCAATGCCTCAAACGAAATTCGTCCTGAAGAAATCTTTAGAGCTGCATCTCAAGCCTATTGTCGTCATTAATAAAATCGATCGTCCCAATGCTCGGCCGGAAGAAGTCGTCAATCTGACATTCGATTTGTTCTGCGAGCTTAATGCGACAGATGAACAATTAGATTTCCCTATTGTGTACGCCTCAGGCAAGGAAGGATTGGCCACAATGGATCTGGCTGATCCCGCCGTTGACATGAAACCCATAATGGACACCATTATCCATCGAGTGCTGCCACCTGTTGCGGATCCAGAGCAACCATTTCAAATGCTCGTCACAATATTGGAGTATGACAGCTACATCGGTCGCGTGGCGGTTGGACGGATTGTCCATGGCAAGGTTGAAATAGGAAATCAGATTGTCGCCGTTAAACGCGATGGCTCAATTGCACGTGGAAAGGTCACTAAAATCCTGGCCTATCAAGGACTCACACGTGTCGAGACTGACTCAGCACAAGCCGGTGACATTATCTCCCTTGCCGGGGTCGACGATATTCGGGTTGGAGAAACCCTCGCTTCCCCTCAAAACCCGACAGCCTTGCCCACCGTCAATGTGGATGAACCCACTATTTCCATGAACTTCTCCCATAACACGAGTCCCCTAGCCGGCAAAGACGGGGGGCGTTTTCTCACGTCGCGCCACATTCGTGAACGCCTCGCGCACGAAGCTATGATGAATGTGGGCATCAAAGTGGAAGAAGCTGATGGCGGCGAACGATTTAAAGTCTCTGGACGCGGTGAACTCCATCTCTCCATCCTCATCGAAACAATGCGCCGCGAAGGCTTTGAACTCGAAGTGTCCCCGCCCAAAGTCATTTATAAAGAAATCGAAAAGGAAATTCTAGAACCAATTGAACTCGTGGTCATTGAAGTAGACCCCGGCTATCAGGGTTCAGTGATTGAAGCGCTCGGCAGCCGAAAAGCTGACATGAAAGACTTGCAAATTAGTTCAGTTGGCACCGTCAGAATGGAGTTTCACATTGCCTCACGAGCGCTCCTTGGATTTCGCAGCGAATTATTGCGAATGACGAGAGGGAGCGGCGTCATGTCACAAATCTTCCATGAATACCAGCCGTTTAAAGGGGACATCCCACATCGTTCAGCCGGCGTACTCATTTCGCATGGGCCAGGACAAGCGGTAGCCTATGGCCTCTGGGGGCTGCAAGACCGAGGGGAAATTTTCCTCCACCCTGGCGACGATATTTACGAAGGAATGTTAGTCGGAGTGAACAACAAAGGAAACGATCTTGTGGTGAATGCCATCCGCGAGAAGAAACTCACGAATATCCGAGCTGCTGGTACCGATGAATCAATTAATCTCATCCCACCTAGAGAAATGTCGTTAGAATTTGCGTTGGAATTCGTTGAAGACGATGAACTGGTCGAAGTCACGCCGAAAAACGTTCGGTTACGCAAACGCTATCTCACCGACAACGAGCGCCGCGCCAACCGCAATCAAGCAAAAAGGGCGTAAACTCCGTCCTTTTTGCCGATCATCAGTTTTTCCTACTTTTCCTTAGAAATAGGACTTTCCTCTTTGGCCTGTTTTACGTATAATTCAGGTCCTACCAAATAGTCGGGTTTGGCTCAGGTGTGGGCCTTGTCCTTGGCAATGATCCATTCCATTGTGGAGCAGGCATGAAGAATAAATTTTTTAAGGGACATGGCTTAGGTAACGATTACATTGCCCTCGACCCCGAAAAACTCTCATTTAAACTGACACCTCGAATTATTCGAACCTTGTGTGATCGAAATTGGGGCATTGGAAGCGACGGCATCTTAGCCTTGACTCCCTCAAAAAAAGCACACTTTGGGCTGCGGATTTACAATCCAGATGGCAGCGAGGCCGAAAAGTCTGGGAATGGATTACGGATTTTTGGATGTTATCTCTACCACACCAAGTACACGAGGAAGAAACACATTACCGTTGAAACCAAAGGCGGACTGGTTGAAATTCATCTGGAGTTGAACGACCAAGGATTGGTGGGCGGAGCCACTGTCGACATGGGCCGGGCAGTCTTTCAACCCATTGCCTTACCTTGTACGTTACGCGTGCCAGAACTCATTCAACAGCCTGTGAAGGCTGCAGAGCAATCTCTGCGGTTCACAGGAGTGAGCGTAGGGAATCCACATTGTGTGGTCTATAAAAAACGTGAGGAACGATGGACTCGTGATGATTTATTGGAAATCGGACCGGAGCTTGAGAACCACACCATCTTCCCCAAGCGAACGAATGTCCAACTGGCTGTTCCCATTGGTCCAAAAGCTATATCTATTCTTATTTGGGAGCGGGGAGCTGGCGAAACCCAAGCCTCAGGATCTTCAGCCTGTGCCGCTGCCTGCGCCGGTGTGCGGTTAGGACTGGTCAAAAGCCCTGTCCGAGTCAAAGCCCCAGGTGGCTCGTTAGATATTACCGTAGACCCCCAGTACAACATGACGATGAGGGGGCCTGTGATGGAAGTGGCCCGCGGAGAAATTAGCCCCGCCTTCATTCAGCATCTCTGATCGCCCTTCCCTGACTTCATACATCCGGCTCTGTTATTCATTTACCCAGCCCTCTGATTTCAGATCAGCGTTCTCGCCCTTAGACCTCCACACCGATCTATAACACGATTCCTTAACACATTTTATGGAATTCGCACATCTACCCATCACCGACGTCTTGTCCCAACTGCAAGAGTTACTGATCCACAACTCCGTTGCCCTCCTCACCGCGGAACCAGGCGCAGGGAAAACAACGAAGGTACCGCTTGCCCTCTTAGGCGAACCGTGGCTACTAGACAAAAAAATCATCATGTTAGAACCACGGCGATTGGCTGCGCGTGCAGCGGCCACATATATGTCTCGGCTTTTAGAAGAATTCGTCGGAGTGACGGTTGGGTACCGTACGCGATTGGATACCAAAATTGGTACGCATACGAAAATTGAGGTGGTAACGGAAGGCATTCTCACGCGCATTCTTCAACATGATCCATCCTTGAAGGAATACGGGCTCGTTATTTTCGATGAATTTCATGAACGAAGCATTCAAGGCGACCTGGGCTTGGCTTTGGCCTTCCAGACGCAAGCCCTCTTTCGAGCAGACCTACGCCTCTTAATCATGTCCGCCACTCTTGATACGCGAACCCTCTCTCAACAGCTGAAGCAAGCCCCCATTCTCACCTGTGAAGGTAAAATGTTTCCGGTTGAAACCCGATACATCGGATCAATCGAAGAGAAGGCATTCCCTCAACAAATCGCCAAGACAATCACACAGCTCTTGAACACTGAAATCGGGAATATGTTGGTTTTTCTCCCTGGAGCCAGCGAAATCCATCGTGTGGAACGAGACCTTTCCGCCTGTCCTCTTCCCGCACACACGCTAATCACTCCCCTCTATGGGAACCTCTCTCCTCAGGCGCAAGACCAAGCCATTCTTCCACCGCCTCCTGGATGGAGAAAAGTCGTCCTCTCCACCAATATTGCGGAGACCAGTTTGACCATTGAGGGCATTCGCATCGTGTTGGATACAGGGCTGACACGAGTGTCTCGGTTTGATCCTCGTAGTGGAATGAGTCGGTTAACGACCATCACGATCTCTCAAGCTTCAGCTGAACAACGACGTGGACGAGCGGGACGACTTGAACCAGGCTTGTGCGTCCGCTGTTGGATGGAATCGACCCAAAGAACCTTGACCAGTCGCACACCTCCGGAAATCCTCGACACCGACCTCACCACGCTCGCCTTGGAACTTGCTGTATGGGGAATCCAGGATCCAACTGAACTTTCCTGGATCGATCCACCACCAACAGGTGCATTGGCACAAGCGCGCCACTTGCTGCAATCTCTCGGCGCGTTGAATCCAACAAACGGCGTGACTGAGCATGGAAGGAAGATGGCTCATCTTCCCCTCCATCCTCGACTCGCTCATATGGTTTTTCAGGGAATCAAGAAGCAGCTCGGGGCTCTTGCTTGTGATCTCGCAGCTGTATTGAGTGAGCGAGATCTCTTGAAGGGAACTGCGCACCAAGACCAGGCCGATCTTCGAAGTAGCATGGAGGAATATTATCAATACAGACAGGATCGCACCAGACCTCAATTGGTCCAACGCATCAGCCAAGCCTCTCAGCTGTGGCAAAAAAAGCTCGGCATCACACCTGATTCAGTCAACCCACAACAGCACATTGATCATATCGGAATGCTCTTAGCCCAGGCCTATCCCGATCGCATTGCGCAACAACAGGCTGATGATCGTCGGCGGTACAAGTTAGCCAACGGACGCTTGGCGCGATTTCCTTATCCTAACCCCTTAGAACATCACGAATACCTAGTTATTACCGACCTTGATGGAAAACAACCTCTCTCTCGCATCTATAAAGCTGCCCCAATCTCTCGTGAAGATCTGTTCAATGATTGCGCTGCTCTTTTACAAACACACGAATGCGTGGAATGGAATGCCACATCACAATCAGTTATTGCACGACGGGAAGAACGATTAGGAGAACTCATTCTCGAGGAATGCGGCCTATCTCAACCCAACCCAGAACTCATTCTTGCCACTCTCGTCACAGGTATCAGAAGTCATGGCCTTGACTGTCTGCCTTGGACAAAGACTCTTCACACTTGGCAAGCCCGTGTACAATTTCTTCGCCGAACGATGGCACCTGAAGTGGTGTGGCCGGATGTGTCGGATAACGCCCTTCTCGAGACACTGGAGACCTGGCTAGCTCCCTACCTCACTGATATTTCCAGCTTTACCAAAATGAAAAAATTAGACATCACTTGGCCATTGCACGCCCTTCTCTCTCACGAACAACGACAAACCATCGACACCCTCGCTCCTACTCAATTCACGGTCCCAACGGGATCACAGATTTCGCTTGATTACTCGACTGGCGACCTCCCAATATTGGCCGTCCGACTACAAGAAGTATTCGGCATGACCCAAACACCCACTATTGCCAATGGCAGAATCGCTGTCCTGATCCATCTTCTCTCGCCCGCTCGTCGCCCGGTTCAAGTCACACAGGACCTCACCAGCTTTTGGAAAACTGGATATCCTGAAGTTAAAAAAGAATTGAAAGGCCGGTACCCTAAGCACTCCTGGCCTGATGACCCACTTCAGGCCGTCCCCACTCGCCGAATCAGGACACGATAAGGTTTTCTCAGAAATAGACAAATCCTTCACTTATCTTATGACACAATATGTGGAAAATATATTCAATCCAACCCTCTTTTATATGACAGTTTGCAAAGACTTGCTCCTTTCAAAAACAGTACTTTCATTTGAAGTTCCGTCACAGATGTCATTAAGGTCAATGAGATGGCATATTGGATATTGCTGCATATGTAGCGCATGGTGCAGTTGATCCTTATAGAATGAACGATCCTCTAGGCATAGTGACTCCAGATTTCATTTCTCTTCACACAATCCCAAGGCTCATACCCCATGTCTCACATTCATCCTGACCACGTTACGGCTCGCTCTTTCTGTTTTCTGTCTTTATTGATCTTGATTGGGTGATCAATGGTCGGGTGCACTCGTTCACTCTGGGTAAAAACAGATGGGCATGAAGTCTCGCCAAATAAACAACTGGAATGTTCGCTCCACGTACAAAAGACAAATAAAGGACAGGATTATGTGGACCAAGAAACACTCAAACAACAGATTGAACAATGCATGTTAGACAAGGGCTACAATCGACGACCTTGGTGGTTACTGAATGATCTTCGTTAGCATGTAAAATAAACTTTTCCAACAAGCACCGCACTCTATGTGTTACCCCCAACAGCCAGTGATTACTTCTCTTACCCTCTTTCACAAAATTTCCACATCGTGATTTCGATCGCCATCTCTCAACATAATCTGATAAGGTAAACAATCTTCTTTAGGTAAAATCAGATGATGAATACTCCATGAAAGAAAGACCTTCTCTCCTATGAGTCAAGCTCGTTGGAACTATGCTCTTGCATCTATTTGGCTTCTTGCGTCAATCGCACTAGTTGTTGTTTGTCTTCCAGTCTACGGTGCCGAACCACTCGACGGTTTTCGTGATTTAAAATTCGGCATGACCCAAGAAGACGTCAAGAAATTCGAAGCCTGTTCGACCTCTCGAGAATGTCTCTACGATCTTTCCGGTAAAATTCGCTACCTACACCTCAGCTATGACAAAGAAGCAGAAACAAGCGGCTCTCAAGCCTCCGAACCGCCTCGACTGGAAAAAATCACCATTGACATGGGGCAATATTCAGATCTGTGGCATCAACAGTTACAAATGATGATGGCCGACAGCTATCGACTCACGCATGATTTCACCGATGAAACCATGAATGCGTTTCTTGACAAGAAGCTTCAAGAACTCAAGGCAGGCTATGAGGATGGGCAGATTATATTAGAAATCGTTCGTCGCAAGTTTGGCAATATGACACTCAACGTGGTCTATCAAAACACCAGGCTTGCCGAAAAATTTTCCCGACTAACCCAGGCTGGGCTTTCAGCAAATCCATAAATTTTCTTTCAGGCTCTTTTCCCAATACCGCCAAACCTCATTTACCCTATCGTATTGTCGGTTACGAAGCCTCTCTCGGCAGTGCACCCAGATTTGATATCAGTAACCGAGGTCGCAATTTTGTCCCTCCGATAAACATCGAAAGTGGCAGGATTGTGATCCCTTCTTTTCGCTGTTGCTGCATCACCCGTCGCCAACACCGCCTACACAAATCATGATCTTTCATCGAAACGGCACGACCAAGTTTATTGGAATGTGGATTGCGCCGAGGGGAGACAAGCACCTTCACCTCTCCTCCGCAGTATCCACATTTCGTGATACTGCAACTACTCCCTTTCCCAGGCTTTGAGAGCCTCGCACCAAATCCATCACTCGTAGGCGTTTTTCTTGTACGACGTCGATATTCAGAAAGAATAGCCGGTTCGGCGGGTTCCAGTCTTACGAGTCGTCTCATGGCATTCCTCCTTGAAACGTAAAGGCGATGGTCTTCCACCATCTGTATGTCAGCAAGGGATATGCCTAGACAACAACAGACTCTGCTAGCCCGTGTTATTCTAGAAGGAATGAGGGAAAACCCTAGATGTTTCGGAGACGCACATCATCAAACCGAAAGGATCAGCCTTTTCAGGAATCATTGTGTAGAGGGGACGAGCCCTCAATATATTGACAGGGTGTCGGGACTACTGACACAAAATTGTCATTCTAGACACACAGTATTGTGAGAATAACTGGAACATCACCACATCAGGTAACCGACAAAAACGCGTAATTACACAGGCACTCTCTCCGGAGCCTGCTCATTTAAGATGAGCCAATATAAACCCAGGTTTTGCACAGCCTGAGAAAACTCCTGAAAATCTACCGGTTTACGAACATAGCTATTCGCTCCTAATTGATAACTCTTCACAATGTCCTGCTCTTCTTTAGAGGATGTGAGTACGACCACTGGCAAGAACTTTGTTCGTTCATCTGCACGTAACCGCCTGAGGACCTCCAAGCCATCGATCTTAGGAAGTTTGAGATCCAATAAAATAATTTGAGGCATGACATCCATATCACGCCCAGCATGGGCTCCTGTTCCAAATAAGTATTCCAAAGCCTGGACACCATCACGTGCCACCACCACTTCATTCATAATATTATTTTTCTTTAATGCTCTCATGGTCAGCTCTTCATCATCGGGATGGTCCTCAACTAATAAAATGTGTTTCTGTGCCATGCTCCCCTCCTTCGGTGTTTCTATAAAGTAAAATGAAAAGTCGCGCCTTCATCAACCGCACCCTCTGCCCAAATTTGCCCGCCATGTCTCTGGATAATACGATGCACTGTGGCCAACCCGACTCCTACGCCGGGATACTCCGTATAGGCATGCAAGCGTTGAAATGTGCCGAACAGTTTATGCGAATAAGTCATATCAAAACCGGCCCCATTATCTTTGACAAAAAATGCTGCCTGACCTTTGTACTGACCATGGCCAAATTCAATGCATGGAGCTTCTTGCAGACGGGTAAATTTCCAAGCATTGCCCAGCAGGTTTTCCAGCACGGCTCGAAGCAACTTGGGATCGGCGGTCGCATATAAATCATGAGCCACAACGCATGTCACTTCTCGCTCCGGCTCCATTTTCTGCAAATCGTCAAGTATTTCAGCGACGATTGTGCTCATGTCAAAGTCCTGAGTATGAATATCCGCACGCGTGAGTCGCGCTAAATTCAGCATGGCATCAATGAGCTGCGACATGCGCTGACTGGCAGCACGTACCCGTTGCAAATAACTTCGTCCCGAGTCGTCTAACTTATCGTCATAATCTTCCAACACGGCCTGGCTAAACCCATCGATCCCTCGCAACGGTGCACGAAGATCATGTGAAACAGAATAACTAAAGGCTTCTAGCTCTTTATTACTTGCCTCCAATTGAGCTGAGCGCTGCACGAGCTGTGAATTGAGGCTTCGAGTATCATTTTCCGCTCGTTTTCGTTCAGCCACTTCTCGAATCAGCTCCGCATTCGATGAGGCGAGCTTTGCCGTTCGCTCTTGCACCCGCTTTTCAAGATTATCTCGAGCCTGACGAATCGTATTCTCCGCTACTTTCCGTTCGTGTATTTCCAATTCTAATTGTCGATGTGATTCATTCAAATCGGCTGTTCGTTGCTCGACTCGGCTCTCTAATTCGCCAGACACTCGGCGAAGTTTTAAAACGATTAATCCAAAACCGCCTAACCACAAGACCACCAAGACGCCCATCATTCCGTAAGAATCGAGCCAGTTCATCCTCGTAATTTTCTCTAACGAATCTAGTGGATAGACGACTTCCACGATTCCTCCGACTTGTCCAACCTGCCAATCACGCTTGGGGCTCTCGGCTTTTTCGTTATGGCACGTCACACATCCTTCTTGCATCCGACTGGCGGTGGCAAAACGCAGGGATTGACGACCATCAACTTGATCGACCTGATAAAAGGACTGCTCCGGCTGTTGAGTCAAAAAGTCCAAGGCCTCACGCTGAAACTTATCCATTTGTGGCTCAGAATCGCCTGCTTGTGGAAATGGATACTGGCTCGACAACCGCACACGCTCACCAGACCTTCCTGAGATCAATTGAGCACCTAAGTTCGAGCTGAGCAGCGTAGGCAAGGGCACGGCTCCGTCTGTTTCACCAGAGGCTTTGATCCCGAGGACATGAAGACGTTGTACTGCTTCGATGGCGTACCATTCCCGCATATCACTGGATTCTCTGGCATAGGTATCTGCACCACGCAGTGCAATAGTTTCAACCATTTGCGCTTTCAACTGCGTGATATGAGTATAAATAATCAACAAGCACAGCCCAAAAAGAACAGTGAGGATAGGTATGGTTTGATTGTGGAGAATTTCTAGTACTCCAAGAATCCTCGCAGCACACTTCCCCCATATGCTGGATGAGGGCAGCGGAACTTCTTTATCAAGCGTCACTTCCGACACAGATTGTTATCCTTACATGGCTTTCGCATTCGAATGAAGGCATGTGCCCTGCGCAGAGCACTCCCCTGAACAAGATTATCGGACAATTTTGGATAAAAATGTAGTATCCTTTCACGAAACGGACTCTGTCGTACTCAACATATCTAGCCTGAATCACTCTAAATTTCTTTCAACTTGTGATTTGCACTGAATACAATTCAACACGAGGAACAGCCTCCTGCACGTACACAACCTCGCCACATTATCGCCGTGAAGCACACACACAAAATCACCAATGCGAGCAAGGCAGCTTGAAGCAACAGACGACACATGACACAAGTATCCGGATTCAGACAGTCTCATGATTACAGCCAAGCGAATCGCGATCACTTGAGAGGATAGCTACATAGATTTCCAGAATGGGAATACAGACTCAGGGGAGGGAACGAACGGCCAAGTTGCTACAGGAATGTTGGGGATTAAACAAAGCCTGTCTGTGTGAAGAACAATACGTACTGAGTTGTGGGGCATCCAATCGGCTTTCGGCCTATTCGATGACCCACTATTTTTTGAAGTAGTTACTCGAAAGACTACCTATGAGAAAACATATTTACACGGGAGCTTGATTTTGTTGTGCGACGGCTAGCATCGCGTCTTCAGCTTCGGTATTGGCCAAGGAATCGGATTCTTCAGAGCCGGTCGATTCGAGCTCCTGATCTTCATCATATGTCTGCCGAACATCCAAAATCTCAATATCGAGTTGCGCTTCAGGATACAATCTCCGCAAATCCCACTCAGTAATCCATCCCCGCACATACTCGCGCATTCGCGTACTCGATAGCTTCTCCACGGCTGACACCTGTGGTGGATCCCAACTATAGGCTGACCCATGTAATCCTCGAAGTCGCTCATAGAGGGCATCAACCATTGTCTCATAGGGTCGAGTGAGTTCTACACCTTCCTCTTCGATCAGTCGAATGCCGCGAAGGGATGCATGGGCATGATTCGCAGGATCGCTCACGTCTTCACTCTGAGCTAATTGCTCGATCTTGTGAGTATCTTGCTTTTCTTCTAACACAACACTTTGGAAATCATCCGTCAAAGCCACAATCCCAGTAATTCCTGGACAGACAGTGTCTTCTCGTGCTCCTAACCAACGTGCCACCTCGGCATATGATTTCATACGTTGCTTAAATGAATATCGGCCAATAATTTCGACTTCGTCAATCAGCAAGATCCATCCCTTGTACCCAGCCGCCATCACCAATCGAGAGACAAATTGAAAACGCTGCCAAGCCAACTCTTGTGGTGAGATTTTCTCAAAGACATAGGGTATCTCTGGAGCACAACCTTGAAGATACTTCTTGAGTTGTCCATTACTTATTGGATCACCAGCCCAATACCTAATCATGCGATGACTCAATTCAGGATCGTTAATCATCCGTTCATAGAGATACAACGTTGCAGCAAACCGCGCGTCGCAGCCTGAATCCGCTCGATGCACCCAATCATAAAGTTCGGCATACTGTGGGCTTTGAAAATTCAATTCTCCCGCGATTTCGGTTAACGCATCGCCTTGCTTTCCCGGGACCAGGGCATCTGTGATGGCCGATCGAAACAACGTAGCGACATTATAGAGAGGCGTTTCCTTACTAATGACAATCGGGCTACAGACGAACTGCTGCTCAACTGCCACATGTTGTAAGGCTTTCAAGAGATGTGATTTCCCGCTGCCAAAGCCCCCTTCAATGATCAACCCTTTCGTCGGACTCCCTTGTGGAACCTGACTCTCCATTTCTTGCAACAATCGACGAAACTTTCCTTCGAGATCTGGCTGGTGACTACCCAACACTTTCACGACATCTCGATTCGGAACACCAGAACGTAAGGCCTCCATCGTCCGTTGATGACTCACGTCCCCATTCGCCATCGCCGTCTGCTCATAGGAGTCATCAAGTCCTCCGACTTCTTCTAAATCATGGCCACAAGCGGCTAATCGAATGAGCGCACCAAGTGGGTTTTGATATTGTCGGTCTCGAACTTCATCCCAAATTCTCAATTTCAGTGCTTCATATCGACTCAGACCTCGTCGCGCATCTGTGAGAAATTCAGGAGGAACCATGACGACCAACAAGAGACCTTGGAGGTCATCAGTTCCATCAATAAATTGACGCAGCATTTCATAGGCATCCATCGTTGCTGACACTCCATAATACAAGCCTTCGGGTGAAGAAGGTTTCTTGCTTTCCAAGCATCGACTCAAATCCAACGACACGACTAACCCTGTCTTCCCAACAAGCCTCAACCAACGGGACAACGACGCAAACATATATCGAGCGTTAGTGCGAACGATTTTTTGGAAAATGAGCGCCTCTTTTAATGAGGAAATCTGACGCAATTCTCCACACAACCATGTCTTCACCGGTTCAGTCATAAACGGACTTTCCGCAGCAGAATCCATTTGCCCCAAACAGAGACGAATCATCGCCATGCGAAATTCTTGACACATGTGCGTATCTCGATAAATCGCTCGTTCGAGCCAGCTATTTAGATCACGTCGCAACAATGGCTCTGCTCGTTCATTCATCCGAGCGACGCCTGCCATTGAAAATTCTTCTTTTTCTTCAGGAATTTTATAGCCATTTTCTTGAAGAAGCCGTCGGACGAATTGCGAAGCCAACTCATCCCATGGTACCCGACGTGCGACTTCATGGAAAAATTTATCCATCATGTGGATCTTGGTATCTTTGGCATCAACACGAACACAGGCATAGTGTTCCTTCTCCGCCAGTGCCACTAATTGATCTTGCACCTGGGAGCAATCTGTTTCAGACGGTGTCACCACAAACTTCACAGAGGAGCCACCTTGTCCAACAAATCGTTGGAGATATTCTTGTTGAATTGTTTGAAACCACTCTTGAGGCCGTAACTCCATATGATGCATCCTTTATGTGTTCTGCATGAAA
>JAJDBQ010000143.1 GCA_029261255.1 Nitrospirales bacterium | reverse complement strand
AGAGGACATCGAATTCGCTCCAGAACCGTTTACCGATTTTTACCGTCGCGGGCTCTATCAAAGCATGTTGGGGACCGTGAATCTCAGCATCCCACTTCTCCGCACCCAGGTGAAAAACTTCTCGGATCCAGTTCACGGATTCGCCAAAGAAGTGTTAGGTAGGGAACACCATCTCCGCAAACGCCTTCTCGCCATACGAGATCACAAGCTCAAGGGTGTGCGTATCCGTTGCCATGGGGATTACCATCTGGGACAAGTGCTCTATACCGGAAAAGATTTTATCATCATCGATTTTGAAGGAGAACCTGCCCGCCCCTTAAATGTTCGAAAACTCAAAGATTCCCCATTACGAGATGTCGCCGGCATGCTGCGGTCCTTTCATTATGCCGCCCAAGCCGCCTCTGTTGGACTGGTGCCGGGCGTGCGTCCAGAAGATGCGGCACTTCTTGCCCCATGGTCTTATTATTGGCAAACCTGGGTGAGTGTGAGTTTTCTGAAGGCGTATCTCTCTGTTCCAGAAATCCCAATGATTTTGCCCCCCTCAATGGAAGACATTCAACTCTTACTCGATGGATATATTTTACAAAAAGCCTTGTACGAGTTGAGCTATGAACTCAATAACCGCCCAGACTGGGTCCAGATACCGTTAGCGGGCATTCTTCAGATTTTGGAATCGAAGTAAACCAAACGAAGGAACATGATTGAACGTGTAGAGCCCAAACTTACTGGCGGACGTTATCCGGGTAAACGCATTGTCGGAAAAACCTTGGAAGTCACGACAGATATTTTCAAAGAAAGGCATACCACGATTGTCTCCAGACTTCGAAATATAATTTCGATGAACAATTTTGGGTAAAAAAGCCTATCCACCCTAGTGTGACTGAAAATCAAGGATTGAGATTGCTAACCTGATAACGAAGGGCTTCACCTGTCAGAAAAGAATTCATCATTGCTCAACTATTTGCACCATTACAGTAATAAACAACCGAGAAAAATATGATCGTCCAATCTTGTCACATCATCCGAAGAGCGGTGGAAAAGTTTTTTTCGGACAATGGTCCGTTTTTGGCATCAGGACTTTCCTTTGATCTGCTCCTCTATTGCTTGCCTGTTCCCGTTCTCTTTATTTCCGCACTCGGCTATACACTGATCGGTTCTGAGCAGGCGTTGAAGTGGGCTCAGGCCATTATTGAACAATTGCTTCCTGGCTTCCAACAACCCTTTCTCGAACTGCTAACCGTTCTGATCAGCAATAGGGGATTTCTTGGGTTTACCGGATTCTTCCTGTTTTTTGTGTTTAGTACTGCCGTGTTTTCCTCGGCAAGACATATTCTCAATCAAGTGTTTAATGTAGAAAAGCCGCGCAGTTTTCTTAAAGGAAAATGCCACGACTTCTTCCTCATGTTGGCGTTGTCGTTACTCATTATTCTTCTCGTCTTGATCAGCTCAGCGCTCGGATTCCTCCATTCATACGGAGAAAATATTCCTGCGCTAACAGGATGGCTCAGCCCAATTTGGCATATTGTCGGAAAAGTGTTTGGATTTGGGTGTCTCGGGGCACTGTGCTACCTGTTCTATGCTTTCTTAACTCCTGCACGATTAAGCCAAGGCTCACTCCTCGTCGGATCATTGACCGGTGCTGGTCTTTTCGAAGCGTCCAAGTGGGCCTTCTCGTGGTACATCCAAGTCGCTCAAATGCTCACCGCGTTTTATGGAGTCCTGAGTGGGTTCATTTTCATTTTCCTCTGGGTCTATTATGCTTCAGTCGTCTTCATTCTTGGTGCGGAATTGGGATGGGAGTGTGAAAGAAATAAAAAAGGACAACCATGATAGGTACGTCGGAAAAATACTTTTTCGACTTTCAGCAGGTAAAACCAGGGGAACGGCTTACATTCCTATCATCCGGATACGTGGGAAATCCAAGGTTGCTACGAGGATTCTATACCAAGGGAAATAATTGGGGGACCCTTCTATTAATCCCACTACATCTGAATTTTTCCTAATTGACCCTAGGCGACCAGAATTGGAAAAATTCTCAGCAATTCCAGCGCTACTCTAATCACCATTGCAGAGTAAACATCTACAGCCTAAATAGGAGCGCACCAATGGATTTCTCACAGATCCTCAACACATTGGATCAGTTTTTCCGATATCCGTTATTTACCGTCAATCAAACGCCCATCACCCTTTCATCTTTTATGTTCTTTGTGGTCATCATGGGTGTCTTTATGCTTATCAACGCGCTATTTCGACGTTTCCTGAACAATCAGTTTTTGAAACGCTTCAAGATGCCCTTGTCCACGAAATACACGTTAACGCGTATCATTCAATATGTGCTCCTCTTTGTGGGCACTATCATTTCTTTTCAGGTCATTGGCGTTGACCTCAGTGGGCTGGCCGTTATTTTTGGGTTCTTATCCGTAGGAATCGGATTCGGCCTACAAAAGCTCACCTCCAATTTT
This sequence comes from Nitrospirales bacterium, assembly GCA_029261255.1. Taxonomy (GTDB): domain Bacteria; phylum Nitrospirota; class Nitrospiria; order Nitrospirales; family UBA8639; genus Nitrospira_E. Next base: position 11,100 of record JAJDBQ010000143.1, on the reverse strand, counting down.
ATCGCCGGCCTCATGCTGCTCTTCGAACAACATATTCAAGTGGGAGATCGTATTACGGTGGGAACCACAGAAGGCGATGTGACAGAAATCAATATCCGTTCCACTACGATTCGCTCCCTCAACAACATCGCCATTGTCGTTCCCAATTCCGAATTCATCTCCTCCACCGTGACTAATTGGTCACATGGCGATCCAAAAACACGGCTCGAAATTGAGGTGGGGTCTCCTATATCTCTGATTTGGATACCGTCATGCATTCCCTGTTGGAAGCCGCTAAAGAACACTCCTTGATCTTGTCTCATCCAGAACCCAAAGCTTGGCGGATGCGTTTTGGAGACGCCGCTTGGAATATGCGTCTTTTAGCTTGGGTGGGAGATTCGCACGGCCGCCGGCAGATACAATCCGACAGCAACTGCGCCATCGTAAAAAAATCAGACAAAATGACGTGGAGATTCCATTCCCTCAACGGGACCTTCATGTTCGAAGCCCCTTGCCTCTTCCTATTTCTTCTGTGTGGGCCTAAATCAAATTGAACATTCAATATTATAAAAACTGATACAGAGATTCAAACGAAAAGACCCGTGTGACATCATGCGCCTATAAGGCGTTCTCCACCCCCTGGATACATTCGTCTTCAAGGTTTTTTTGTAGGACAACACTGACCTCGGTTTGGGCTGAGCAAGCCGCCGAAGCCAAAAATTTGTCGGTGCTTGGAATTCCACCATTTTTTAAAGGAAGCAGTGTAAATAGCTAGACGAAGACAACAATATCTCGAAAACTCGATGGAACTTCTAGGACGAGAGCCATCTCATTCTGAGACGTGCTGCCACCCCTCCCCCTGCTTTGGCTCTATGGTCGGCAAGCAGGTTAATCGAAGACAAAGGTACAAGTGGCATGTTCAGGCTGTCTTTCACTATCGCCATGAATCTTTATGCGCCTACGACCTTTTTGCCGTTCTTCACCAAGTCTTCAACCGTTTCTTTCGCATCTTCGGTCCATTCTTCCATCCGCTCGCTGGCATCAAGCGCCATATCATGTAATTGGCGTCGCGTGCGATTTCTGGATTGTGGCGCAAGGAGCAGCCCACACACAAATCCAAACGCCGTGGCGGAGAGCAATGTTACAAGGCCCACGGCAATACGTTTCGGCGGCAATACGTTCTTGTCTTCCATGGTGTTCAATTTCCTCTTGTCCCAACTTATTTAGGCATTACGCCCATCCCAAAGACAACGCTCAAGGGCCACATGAGACCCTTGAGCATGTCGCAACGGACTTAGTGCTTTCCGAACGGTTTCTTCGGAGCGGCTTTTGGTTGATCTTTCTTCTGACTACTAGAAACAACTGTCTTGCTCTGACCAATTTTGTTGGCACCCGACTTATTGCTGTTCACCTGTCTTCACCCCCTTTCTTGGTTAGCAGGTTGTGGCACCTTCAACAATCAGAACAAGTAAGCAATCTGCATCCCAGTGGTTTCTCTTACGAGCCCGAGAAAAAGTCCAATGTCATGGCAAAAAAGTCCAATGGTATGCCTGGATTACGCTTCTCACTCAAGACATCTTGTTCTGGCGAAAGACGACCTGTCTTCTTTCGTCAATGGCCATTCTCGCGTCCCGCAAAAAAACCGTGCAGATTATTCAAAAAATGACAAAAAGATTGATGATTGCAGGAAAGGCGATGCAGGACGTTCGCTTCATGCCATTGAGTTTATGGTGGAATGCCTTTTGCTTATTCTAAAAAGTATCACGTATGCGAAGGTGAAAAGACACAACCTATAACCGATAGAAAGGCGCCAAGGAAAGGCACGCGATGATGAAAACAATTCTTATTGTTGACGACCAACCTGAACTGCGATTCGTTCTCCGACTCGTCTTGGAAGAAGAAGGGTTTGACTGTCTCGAAGCGAGTGATGGTGAGATGGCCATCCAAATGTTGACCGACCATTCGTCGGTCGATTTGGTGATCACGGATTTCCAGATGCCTCGCATGCACGGACTCCAACTTCTAAATCAATTGATGACTCACCCTGTGTTGTGGAACATCCCCAAAATATTCATTACGGGGGAGAATTCCATACCGCTCCGTCACAAAGCCCTTCAGGCTGGGGCCAGCTTGGTCTTCTTTAAACCTCTTGACGTGATCGCCCTCAGGGGTAGCGTTCAACGCTTGCTTAGGCCACACCAAGCAGACTAAGCCGGATTCCTCTCGTGGCGTGGGGCCTTGTGCCCCACGCCACGGCGGGCAAGGTTTGCGCGTGCCTGTTGGCCCTCTTTTGCTGGAACCATTTGATTCACCTCACACCTGGGGGCTTGCCATCACATGTCCGATGCACCCGTTTTAACCTGGTGCCGCGACTTGACGAACAGGGGGTAGTATAAGAAAGGCTAGGCGGGGGGAAACGTTACGACAACCCGTATTCTTTGAGTTTGCGTTGAATGGTTTTGCGATGAACACCAAGCACGTCAGCGGCCTGTGCTTCATCGCCCTGATAGGCTTCCAAGACGCGAAGGATATGTTCTCGCTCCAGTTGTTCTAAGGTCTTCCACCCATTGGTGGTGGACATAGTCTCAGTAGGTGCACTAATCGCTTCAGGCAGATCCTGCGGCATAATGGTCGACTGCCCGGTCATGACGATGGCATGTTCAATCGAATGTTCCAGCTCACGCACATTGCCCGGCCAATGGTATTGCATGATAATGGCCATGGCCTGGGAGCTGACACCCGTCACATGCTTGGATGCGGTCTTGCCATATTTTTCGAGGAAAAAATCCACCAACACGGGTATATCTTGTTGGCGCTCCCGAAGTGCCGGTAAGGCTATATTGACGACATTGAGCCGATAAAAGAGGTCCTCACGAAATTTTCCCTCTTTCACTAAACTCTTCAGGTTCTTGTTCGTCGCGGCAACGATGCGAACGTTGACCGGGATGGAATCAACTCCCCCCACATAACGAATTTCATGCTCTTGAAGGACACGAAGAAGCTTGCCTTGTAGGGCCGAAGAAATATCGCCGATCTCATCTAAGAAGCAGGTCCCCTGTTGGGCAGATTCCATTAATCCCTTTTTCCGGGAGATGGCTCCGGTAAAGGCGCCACGCTCATGGCCGAACAGTTCACTTTCCAGGAGGGTTTCAGCGAGTGTGCCACAATCCACGGCCACAAAGGGCCCATCCTTGCGTAAACTATTGGCATGAATGGCCCTCGCAATCAGCTCTTTTCCCGTCCCGCTTTCACCTTGAATCAAGACCGTAGAATCCGTGGGGGCCACACGCGCCACGAGTTTATACACCGCGACTAAGGCCGTGCTTTTCCCTTGGATATTATTCAGCGGATTCGATGAAGTTACTGTGTCACGAAGCGTGCGATTCTCCTCGAGCATGCGTTGATGGTCCAAGGCTTGACGAACCACGGCTCGAATCTCATCCAAGACAAATGGCTTACTGAGATAATCGAACGCGCCAGCTTTAATGCCCTCCACGGCGGTGTTCAACGATCCGTAGGCGGTTAAGAGAATAACTTGGGTAGCGGGATGTTGCTGGTGAATCGCCGTTAATAAGTGAATGCCATTCATGCCAGGCATTTGGATATCACTTAACACCACATCCGGCTGATGGTCGGTCACCAGATCTAATGCGGTGCGGCCATCGTGGGCGACCTGAACGTCATAGCCCTCTTTTACCATGATTTCACGGAGTAAGGCGCATGTTTCCATTTCATCATCAACAATCAAGACGCGAGTCGGTGTCATGACGTTTTTTCACTCCATACTGGAAGCCACAAGAAGAACGTGGTCCCTTGGCCCTCCGCACTTTCCACCGAGAGCTTGCCTTGATGTTGTTGAACAATTTCCGACGCAATGGCTAACCCGAGGCCTGTGCCCTCCCCGATATTTTTGGTGGTGAAAAATGCCTGAAAGATGGATTCCAGGCAATCGGAAGGGATGCCGATCCCGGTATCGTGAATCTCAATACAGATCCCCGGTTCACGGACGAGCGAGTCCTGCCGATCTTGCGGCCACGCACTCACCCTCAGCTGTCCTCCATGCGGCATCGCATCAATGGCGTTATCTATGAGATTGTTGACGGCATCCTGCAGTTGCAAGAAATCGGCACAGGCCAGGGGCAAGGATGCCTGATAATCTGTGTGTAACAGAATGGATTGTTTGTCAAAAATCGGAAGGAAGAGTTGCAGCGCTTGTTCGAGGCATTGGGGAATGGAGACCGGCTCAAGTTCCAACGTGGGAGTTCTGACAAAATTCAATAAATCTTGCATGACCGTATTCAACCGATGCGTTTGTCGAAAAATGATTTGAATTCTTTGGTTGACCTCAGAAGACAGCTGCGGGTCCTCTAGTAAAAGTTGCAGGTGTCCCGAGATGGCCGTTAACGGCGTTCCGATTTTGTGGGCAATGGTCGCCACGAGTTTCCCCAACACCACCAATCGCTGTTGCCTGAGCAACTCACGCTGATCCACCACGAGTCGTTCATTGGCGAGCACCAGCTCCTCATTGCGTTCCTGGAGGTCTTGCGTGGCATCCTGGTTAGTCCAACCTTCCTGGTCTCGATTGGTCACGTCATTACTCCGGCCACCGTCGCGGTTCGTCCTTCCCAATACCGCATTATTCCCCCTGCTGATCCGCATACCGTTGTATCCGCTGGCTACCACTTGCATTGTAGGTCTGTCACGAACCTGCAGCAAGGTTTCGCGATTTTTCTCTTCCTGCTTCCGTCACCTCGCACGACCTGACACCCTTGCCGTCTGAGAACCTACGCGATCTCAACAGACGATCCTTAGGCAGCCGTCGGTTCGAACTCATGATGAGAGGATCTTTTAATGGCAAGGGCCGCAAGTTGTTTCACCAGATCAAAATGACAAGGAGGACACAACTCATGTTGCGTAGTTAATTCATACGCCGTTTGAGATGAATGTTGTCCACATGACTCACACCGATTAACCATGATCCCCTCCTCATGTGAATGTTGGATGATTGCCATTCGCATCACTCGGCATTGTCACTGCTCTCCAAAATAATCCCTTCCATCCGAACGCACAGATTGAGAAGGATCAATGGTAAGTGACGACCTCAGGCTATGTTGGCGGGGATGCGTGCGGAGCGCTAAACGCAGAACATGATGGGAGATGGCAACCGGTTGCGTGTAGGAGCCCATAACAAACCGGAGGCTGGAAATTATCAGCGAGCCGCTGAGCCAATGGGGGATAAAGAAGCCGGACGAGTTTTCGTGATTTTTCAATGGGAAAAATCACGGGAGGAAAGAACATTCACTAGAAAAATTATAAACTTGGACATCGGAGTCAAATCTAGCTCTGGTTTGTTATGGGCTCCATCCTGAAGAAAGTATTACTCAGAGGAGACCGGACATGCGCTGCTGAGCATGGTTGATGATGTATTACTCGTCCTCTAATTGTGCCACCTTCTCAGCCAGAGTCCGTTGGTCAGTTTCTGCTTTCTCATCTAGCATCTTTTCAGATGTGCGGAACTCTGCCTCGATCTGTCTCCCTTCATGTGTCTTGCTCGTTTCTTGCTGGAAAGGTTCATTTGACAGAGACTCCTCAACGTGGATGATGACAAGGCCCTCCAACTCGCAGACACTCTGCCAAAGGTGAGCCCGCTGAGCACCGCCCAGCAAGCTCACAAACTTTTAGGATTTTGCCATTTGGCCCCCACTTCCTGCTTATATTTAGAAATCCCTCTTAACTGAGGAGCTGTGCCTGATTAATTCCGCAATATCCCTTCCAACCTTGCCCATCACCTTAACGACCCTATTCTTTGATACCAGAGACTTTTGCCATTTCCCAAAAATAATTACAGGGGCGCTGCAGGACAAATTGTCTACGAGCAAGACAAGTTGTCCTGTTCGGTTTGGAGTTTTGTGCATCGAGCTTCCATGACTTCTCTGAATTCTTCTGGTTTTTATTGAATAGAGCACTCCATCGGTTCATAGGCCATGTTGCAAAGGGCACTTGGTCCCCTGGCACATAGATTGCTTCATGTAAGTTCTCAGAAATGGAGGAAATTCTATGGATACTGGTTACCCAGCTTTCATCCCTGAACCCTATACACATCCGATCAAAACCGGAAAGAGTCGCTCAAAGAGTGGGGCGGAACTTCGTGAGGATAAAGACTGTGATGAGGCGAACGTCAATCTATCAGATGAAATGGCATGACTTAAGTTTTCAACAGAGAAACGTTGATCCGAAAACCCTTTATAATTGAAGTTTCGGTACTAGACTGTGAAATTTCCTGAGGTCTCTTCATGCTCAAATCAGAATAGTTTCAACAACAATAACTCCAACCTTCATTTGTTCATAAACAATCTTCAACTTCCCTTGGAGCAACCGAGGTCTCGGCTCCTCACCTCAATGCTCAGTTTGTAGTTCTTTGTTTTCATGGCAGGTGTCGTTATCTGTCTAACCCGTCTACCAAATCAGGGTAGACCAAACACACTCTCCATGTCTTGAAGATCCATCAAGGGGATGAGGCCTTGACCGCAGAAATCTTAGACATTCATCAAAAACAAGCCTCCCTCGCACAGTTCATGAATATGGTCGAGCGTGTCGTCGTCTTCTTTCCTCTTGCAGCTATCCTATTTTCGGATATTTTGTCCCGCCGGTGGACAAGTTTTCCGTTACTCTCTGCTAACTCAGAAACCTGCACCCTTATTGAGCATGCTGGACATACGAGTAGCCCTCTTCACCTCACAGTTGGACAGCATTTCCTTACGAAACTCAACCACAGCAATTCATGCTGATTCGCTTTACGCTTTCAGTCGATCCTTTCCTATTGAAAACCCGTTGAATTTCAGCATTTCTATTCCAGGCCAACTTGGAACTTCTATTGGCACGCTTGTTGCGCCAATGTGGAATTGAGGGATCATTAATTTCTGTACGGCATGATTAAAGTCTGAGATTCAAAGGGCAAGCGATGCCTTCTGAATCTCTTGTAATAAGGAACGCGACAAGGGCTGAGCAGAAGTTCTCTGTGACGCAACTGTCAAATAGACAGCAGGGCAATTTTCACATCGGCGGGACATCCATCATACGAGGAGAATTGTGTGCAGGGAAAATCTTTTATCCTGCACATGAAATAGGAAGGGGAAAAGGCGGGCACAAGCTTAGTGTTGTCGCCAAGATCATGGTTCGTGAGCTTTAAGTCTTATCCAACTCAAAAATAATTCATGTGGAACGCGTATCCTGAACAGTTCCCGTGATTGATTTTACCAAGCGTCAAATTCAGATCAAGGCTCCGACTGGCTTCAGACTATTGAAGGCACAGAACCCCTTGAATATCCGGAGCATTAAAATGGCGACCCTGCCACTGTGAGCAGCCTAGCAGATGAAACTCTGTGAGTGACCAAGATACGCGAACCATGGGATTCAGCCTTGGGCCCAACCCATAATGGGTCGTGTAACTACGACATATAAAGATTCAAGCCAAGATAAAAACTTGGTGGAGGGGTGGAGATACCAATGATGGCAGGAGCAAATCGTGCCTAAAAGGATTGGACCAATTGTAGGAATCGCCGTTTATATATTACTAGCGATTTTTATATTGAGGCCAGAGGACTTTGTCGCTTACACGGTCAAAATATCCGAGGCAATCCTAGCAGTGATCCATGGCAAGGATTCGGAAGATTCCACTTCCGAGGCTTGGTGGGAGCTCGTCAAAATTGATGGGGATTTCTATATTGTGAAAAAATCTGATACTGGACAAGAAGTGCGATTAACCGTGACTGCGGACACAAAAGTGATTGGCTCAATTAAGGTGGGACAGGCGATCGAAACATCGGTTCTGCCAAATGGTCGCGCTTTAGTTATCACCAGTTTTGCCAAAAGGTGACGCTAAAACAAATTTTTCAAATTGATTCTATGGTTCCATTATCAGTGTCATCGTACTGATTATGGGAAGGTTGAAAAAATCCGCCAACGGCGTTCTCGCCATTTTGTCGTGCTCACGTACTGAGTGTGCGCTCCGCGCGCCAAAATGGCTGCGGCCTGGCTGGGCGAACTTTTTTGAACAGTCCTGAAGCCCTTGGCAACAAAAGTCGTCATGTAAACATTTACCGTTAAAGCTCGGTAATATTCAACACTTCCTTAATAAGATTTTTTTGAAGAACAACTAAAGGAAAGAACGGAGGAAACGTTAGACAATAGAAGACAAGATTACTGGCGAGACATCGACTGAAACTGATGGTGCCTGAAACAGCATGGCTATAATCCCGATTATAGCGAGCAACACTCGAACCAGATTGCAAATTACATTGGTGAGAGTATTGGCTCGTTGCACCTGGCCCTGACCCGGAAAACTGCCTTTTATGAATACTTGTAGTCCTTTGAGGACATTTTAACAACGCCGATTCGAGAGGATACGGCCTTAAAGGAGGCAAATAGCTTGCTGAGGGAATCAGTAGAAATTCCGATTCAACAGAACGGATGGTTATGGTCTATCATAGTCTGGCGGAAAGGGGAATCCCTTATTGCGGGAAGTCGTGAGGCATGGCGTTTTGAAACGTTTCCGCTGGTATAAGGAAACTTGGTTCATGAGATAGTAGCGGCCCAGTCGGGACGAAGCGTGGAGCAAATTGAAATTCTGCAAGAAATTTTTTCAGGATGGCTTGTTCCAACCGTGAGGGATACTGTGTGGGGCACGGCACACGCAATAACAAATCTATTCGACCAGGTTCGGGAAGTTGAATGGTGACCCGAGGGTCCACGGATGGGGCATCCAACCAGAGTTTTCCTTCTAGCTTTTTTAAATAGACTCGAGCCTCTTCAATGTGAGGAGCGGCTTCTTCTCTCCCGGCCTTTAACAATAATTGTTCTGCCAGTTTCCAATTGTCGTCAGTACTCAACGGAACGGTAATGATATGAAGTCGGAATTTCTTCGTGTAGGTCTCGTTGGTAATGGCATGTTGAAACACCCAGCTATTCGGGATGGTCATGGCTCGTCCGGTATATTGATGCGAGGTTTGACCGGGTCCAATTTCTAAGATCGTAGTGGTCAGAGCATTGTGATCAAGGACATTTCCCCGGATCCCGCCAACCTCAATTCTGTCCCCTAACGTATAGGCTTTGGTGAGCGCACGGACCATCGAGCCACTCAGGCAGGTAAGAATCTCTTTGGTAGCTAGCACCAGGGCCAAGGCGACGGCCAATAACGAGACGGCAAATGTTTGGATTTGGGGTGCCCAAATAAACCCAATCCCAAGAATAAAGATGACGAGTAAGATATTTCGAATGGTCGTGCCCCATCGTCGTCGACGTTCGGCAGAAAGGTCGGTGCCCTGGAACAGGCTGTTATGAATGCCCATTCGAATGATGATGACGATAAGAGTCAGAATGAGGGTACTGAATCCATATCGAATGACTAATTCTGGGGTGGCGCTTAAGATTTCTTCCATTCACGGTTCCTTATGGAGTTATGCCATGACAATTATTGAACGAGATAACCACATGTTAGCCCATGATCAATACTATCGCACTTTTTTCGGGCAAAGTACTAATCCTTATCCGTCTGTTTACTCTTATGGAGGCAAAGATATTATTACGGTGCAGTCGAAAGGAATCTTAAATAATGGAAGGCAGAGTCACTGGGGAGACATCGACTGACACGGTGGGCGTGTGGTGACCGCCGCCGACCATAAATCCATTGATCGGACTCACGTCGCCATAGTCACGGCCCCACGCAAGAGTGATGTGCTCGTCACTCGGGATACAATTATTGGTGGGATCAAAGTCTATCCAGCCCAAACCGGGGCACCAGGCTGAAAGCCAGGCATGCGAAGCGTCAGCTCCGACGAGCTTTTCCTGTCCTTCCGGCGGATGCGTTAAAAGATAGCCGCTCACATACCGAGCGGGCAGCCCCAAACTGCGCAAGGCCGCTATGGCTAAATGCGCAAAATCCTGGCAGACACCTTTCCGTGTCATCAGCACATCTTTGACTGGTGTCGACACATCGGTCACCCCCCCTGCATAGGTGAAGTCCCGATAAATTCGACTGGTGAGATCCATGATCCCTGCCAAAATGGGACGCCCCGGGGGGAAACACTCCAGCACAAAATCATAGGTATCGTCATCAATCGTGACATACGGGGAATCATACAAAAATTGTTGGGCATCTAACATCTCATCATCCGTAGACCCGTGCAACTGTTCGGCCATCTGATCCCATGGGAGACTTTGATCAAGATGGATGGGTTCGGGTTTCTCCACATCAACCGTGGTTTGCGTTTCCACGAGCAACGCGGCATGCGGCGTTTCAATCGTCAGGTGCGTAAGAGGATTCCCAAAATAATCTTTGCCATCCGAACGCACAGAGGGAGAAGGATCAATGGTGAGGGACGACCTCAGGCTGTGTTGGCGCGGGTGAGTTCGGAACACTAAACGCAAAACATGATGAGAAATCGCCACTGGTTGGGTGTACTCAAAGGTCGTTCGATGGGTGACCTGATAAATCACGGAATCCCCTCAACCCATTGATGCCCAGATATTCGTTGAGCCAAGGAATGACTAAAATAAGTCTGTGCGACAATTTCGGATAATTGATAAACGCCTTGATCTAAATCCTTCAATAACCGAACAAGACTGGCTCTCACCTTACTGGTCTTCGCCAATTCTGCAATCTGGATCATGTCCGTCAGACGAATATCCGTACACACCCTCGTAATAATTTTTTGTGCTGGGTTAAGCGAAGCCGCCGTTTCCTCATGAGGTAAGTCATTCATATGAGTCTCAAACGTTTGCAATTGAAAGATCACTGATCGGGGATTGGTCTCATCAGTCAAGAGCAGATCCAACACCGCTGCCAGCTTCGCTTCTGCCCTGTACCGTGTTCGATACGTAATCGAGCTATCTGCTAGTTCCAGCAGCAAATTTAGCGCACCCGTCGCTTCCGGCGTCCCTCGAGAGGCGAGATGCCGAATCAGTTTGGACAGATGTCGCACCCGTTCCAATCGCCGTCCCATTTCCAAAAACCGCCAGGCATAACTTCGCGTCATATTTTCCATGACCATTCCATTGACCGCCGCAAGATGCTGAATCATCCGACTCAGGAGTCGAAGGGCATCGTCCATACTTTGCCCTTTG